>NZ_JBSIPA010000640.1:0-2868 GCF_053574605.1 Caballeronia sp. M23-90
TTGCGCCGGAACGAGCAGGCCGTTCACGCCGTCGTCGATAACCTCGGGCACACCGTCCACCGCCGTGCCGATCACAGGCAGTCCTGCAGCCATGGCCTCGATAAACGACGTCCCCAGCGCCTCCTGATGTGTCGGCAGCACGAACAGATCGAAGCCTGCCAGCACATTGGGGATGTCGCGGCGCAGCCCGAGCATATGAATGTGATCGGCAAGACCGTTGTCCTGCACGCTCGCGCGGATTTCATTGAAGAGAGGACCGTCACCGGCGAACACAAAATGCAGGTTCGGACGCTGTTGGATCAAAGGTTTCGCAATCCGGATCAAATCCGCGTGGCCTTTCTTGTCGCGCAGGATTGCGACCGTGCCGGCGATTACCGCGTTCTCTCCGAGGCCAAGTTCCGCGCGCAGCGTGGATGCCGCGCGGCTCACCGGCGGTGGTTTCGCGATACCTGTATAAATGGTCACGACATCGCTTTCCGGCACGCCTTCGGATACCAGATAACGCCGCACCGACTGGCTCACGGCGACCACCTTGTGCGGCAGCCATGTGTACGTGGCGCGCGAGGTGATGGCAAGCGCGAGATGGCGCGTGCGCACGATCAGCGGCGTACCTGCGAGACGCGCGGCAGCGCCGCCAAGCAGGCTGTCGCGGCCACTGTGCGTATTGAGCACGTCGAAACGGCGTTCCTTCAAAAGCTGCCGAATGCGCGCGACCGCGCTCACGTCCACGCCCGATCGCATGGGTGTGGTGTGAATCGTGAAGCCTTCCGCGCCGAGCCGCTCGCCGAGCCGCGCGCCCGGAACACAAACGAGTTCCAGCGTATGGCCGCGTTCACGCAGCGCAAGCATTTCCTTGAATGTGCGATGTTCCTGACCGCCCCACCCGTTGGACGATTCGCTGTGCAAAATTCTCAGCGGTTTCATTGCAGTGATGGACTCCGTTTGATCCTGACGTGCCGCTGCTTGCCCCAGGCGGTTGTATTGTGAGTTTCGGCGCTGAGCCGGGCAGGCCGAGTCTGGTATAACGATGTCCAGCTTCGCAGACTTCAGGCACGCCACACCGCCTGATGCCTGGTGCTCGATGTGCACTTCAACCAGTCTTGCAGCCATGCACGATCTGGTGCAGCTCACGGCATAAATTGCCGCGACCGCGACTATAAACGCAGCACTCGCGGCCGGTGCTTTTAGCGTCAAATTATAGCAATTCACGTACCTTTTTCACGCCCCATGACCCGCCCAACGCTCGGCATCGCCCTTATCACGTTCAATGCTGCGGCCCGACTCGCGCAATGCCTCGAGGCAGTCGCGTTCGCCGATGAAATCGTCGTGATCGATGGCGGCAGCACCGACGCCACCGCCGGGATCGCCGAGGCGCATCGTGCCCGTGTGATAGACGCGCCGGACTGGCCCGGCTTCGGCCCGCAGAAAAACCGCGCGCTCGATGCGCTGACAACAGACTGGATATTGTCGATCGACGCCGATGAAATCGTGTCGCCCGAACTGGGCTTGGCGATCCGGGAAGCGCTCGCCAAGCCACAGGCCGATGTCTACGCGGTCGACCGTTTATCGAATTTTTGCGGGAACTGGATTCGCCACAGCGGCTGGTATCCGGACTGGATTCCCAGGCTCTTCAAACGCGGCACGGCGCGTTTCTCCGATGATCTCGTGCACGAGCGGCTCGTGCTCACACAACCGGACGCAACAAAGGTCGCGCGCTTGAACGGCAAGCTGATGCATTACTCTTACGAGGACTTCGAGACCGTGCTGCGCAAGCTCGATACGTACTCGACGGCCGGTGCACAACAACGTCACGCGGCGGGCAAGCGCGGCAGCTTCAGCACCGCGGTGCTGCGCGGCGCATGGGCGTTCGTGCGGACCTATTTCCTGCGCCGTGGTTTTCTCGATGGCCGCGCCGGTTTCATGATCGCGGTGTTCAACGCGCAGACCGTGTATTACCGCTTTCTCAAACTGGCGCAGTTGAACCAGCCGCACTGACGGCGAGTTCCAGCAAGGCGCTGACGTGCGCCGCGATGCTCGTGTCGTAGAAAATGGATTCGGCCGATGCATTCGCCGGTTTTGCTCCAAGCGCGCGCTGCACCGCGCTGCGTAGATCATCGGCATTGCCGGCCTGAAACGTAAATTTGGCGTTGTCAGCAATCGCGCTGACGCAGCCGATGCTCGTCGGGAAAATCACCGGTGTTCCGCACATCACCGACTCGATACCCACTAGCCCGAACGGTTCATACGAAGATGCAAGAATCGTGAAGTCCGCCGCCCGATACGCGTCCTCGATGTTCTTCGCGTATCCGATATATCTGAGCGTTTCCGATGTCTGCACAGGCGGCCTTCCCGCGATTGCGATCACCACGGGCAAGCCGCTGTCGCGCAACGCCGCTTCGATCAGCGGCAAACCCTTGCGCTCGTGACTACTGGATGGAAACAGCAGGATGATCTCGTTATTGGCGAAACCGAACTGCTTGCGCAGCTCCACGCGTTTTTCGGCGGATACCGGCGAGAAACGCGCGCCATCCACGGGCGGATAAAGCACACGGATCTTCGAATCGGGCACGGCGTAGAGCGCGCGCAACTCGTCGCGCATCATCTCCGAGTGTGCGACGATCACCGTGGCCTGCTGATACTGCAAACGCTCGATCTTGATCTGACGGGTGTCAGAGGGACGTTCATGACGTCCGGTCGCGGCCAGGAAACCGATGTGCGTACCGCCGCAAATCGCGATCTCCGACGACTCCACGCGATTGCAGCCAATCAGCACATCGACTTGCGCCTTCTTGCGCGCACGCTTTAACGCCCAGTTGAAATAGGAATCGCGCAGCTTGGATGGCAGCAAGGATACGTTGATCCTGTGCA
>NZ_JBSIPA010000641.1:0-2862 GCF_053574605.1 Caballeronia sp. M23-90
CGAGCTTCGAAAAGTCGATATCCGCGCTCACCTGCGAATGGGCGTTGCCTGCACCGAACAGCGGCGCCAGGATTGCATCGATACGCGATTGCGTATTGCGCTCGATCTGCTGGACGTACTTGAGTTGCGAGGCGTCCAGCCCGTTCGGCCCGCTGCTTTGCTGCGTCAGGAGGTTGCCATCCTGGTCGACGATGGTCACGTTCTTCACCGGCATGTCCGCCACGCCCGAGCTGACCATGTGCTGGATAGCGAGGGTTTGCGCTTCGTCGAGCGCGCGGCCGGGATACAGGTTCAACATGACGGACGCGGTCGGCAATTCCTTTTCGCGCACGAACACGGTCGGCTTCGGAATCGCGAGGTGCACCCGGGCTTCGCGGACTGACGATATCGACGCGATGGTCTTTTCCAGCTCGCCTTCAAGCGCCCGCTGATAGTTGACCTGCTCGGCGAACTGGCTGATGCCGAACTTCTGGTTGTCCATCAATTCAAAGCCGACCGAGCCGTTCTTCGGCAATCCCTGCGATGCCAGCCGCAACCGCGTTTCGTGCACGGCTTCGCTCGGCACCAGGATCGCGCCGCCCGATTCGGCAATTTTGTAGGGAATGTTCCCTTGCTGCAGCGCGGCGACGATCGCTCCGCCGTCGCGATCCGACAGGTTGCTGAACAGCACCCGGTAGTCCGGCTGGCGCGACCACATCACCAGTCCGGCGATCACCATGGCGAGCACCGCCACGGCGATGATCAACGGCATGCGCGGGTTGTTGCGGAACTGGTTGAGCATCGGCATGCGGCCGCCGAGGTTGCCGCTGAAGTCCGAACTGCTGGCAAATCCCGCGCCGCCCGAACCTGCCGCGATCGATCCGGCCGCCGGCTGCGCGCCGGCCAGACCCATGCGGGCGTCCGGGTTGATCAGGTTATTGGTGGAATCCATGCGTCGAAGCTCTCCGAATCTTGCGTTTTCCGCGAAGTGTCCGGTTAAAGCCGGGCGCAGTCGCAGACTCTTTCATGAGAGGAATTATCCGTAAGGGCGAGTAAGTCGATTGAGCGAACAGAAGCCGCTTTTGGCGCTCTTTCCCGGCTTTGCAAAACCACGCCGCTGCTAGACTTTTTCGTAATCGGTCAGGCCGTATGGCGAACCGCCCAGGCTCCGGCGCAGACGCCAGCCTCAGGCCCGGGACAGGCCCCGGTTCGATATGTCCCAGCAGCACCGCCCACCATACGTTGCCGCCGGTTACCTTATTTTTGAGAGTTTGATTTCCGCTTCCTTCTGGAGACACCATGAATGCATCCATCAGCCCGCTGAGTTCGGCGCTCCAGCAACTCCAGTCCATGGCCACGCAGGCCGCCGGGGGCGCGGGCAATGTTGCGGGCGGCGCTGTCGTGCCTGAATCGGGGGCGGCGAGCGCGGGAAGTTTTGCGGATGCGCTGAAATCGTCCATCGATAACATCAGCAGCTCGCAGAAAAGCGCCATGAGCGAAGCGCACGCGTTCGAAATCGGTGCGCCGAACGTATCGCTCAACGACGTCATGGTCGACATGCAGAAGGCCAACGTAGGGTTGCAGTTCGGCCTGCAAGTGCGCAACAAGCTGGTGTCCGCGTACAACGACATCATGAATATCTCCGTCTGAGCCGGGGCGCGCAGCCCGCTTCATGGATAACCGCGCCATCGGCATCTGGACGCTTGCTCGCGGCCATTGCACTTTCCGGAACCCGTTGTGACGCAAAGCCTTCCTAAAGCTTTCGCCGCTTTCTCCGATAACCCAAGTACAGCTCGGCAAACAGTCAGACGAATCGAAGGTCTTGATCGTAATGCCGGCATCGGTTCATTACGGTTTTCGCGATCGAGCGTGCGGAAATCGAATCAGGAGAAAGTCGGATGTTTTCCCAGGGACATGCGGGAGCCAACGCGTACGCACGCGTCGGCGTGCAAACCGGAGTAATGGGCGCCAGTCCGCACAGACTCGTCGTCATGCTGTATCAGGGCGCGCGCCAGGCTGTGGCTCAGGCACGAATGCACTTGCAGCAAGGCAACATTGCGGCGCGCGGCGAAGCGATCACGAAGGCGATCGGCATTATCGAAAGCGGTTTGCAGCAGGCCCTGAACAAGGACGCTGGCGGGGAAATCGCGGCGCGGCTGGACGCGCTGTATACGTATATGTCGCATCGGCTGTTGACCGCGAACGTGCAGCAAAGCGAACCGATGCTGGTGGAAGTCGATGGCTTGTTGGCGACTCTGGAAGACGCCTGGATCGCAATTGCGCCCGACGCAGCAAGAATGGCTGCGGCGTGACATTGCGAAATATGTCCGCACATAATGAAAACGACACAAGAATATTTCTCTCATTACGAAGCGATTGCTGAACTTTCTGCGCGCATGCTGGCCGCGGCGCGCTGTGGAGACTGGAGTGAGTTGAAGATCATGCAGGGGGCATATCGCGAGTTGATCGACGGCTTGCGGGAAGTCGATGCCGCGTCCCAGCTCGACGATACCGCCCGCGCCCGCAAGTTCGAGCTGGTGCGCCGGATTCTCGCGGACGACGCCGCCATTCGCGACCTGAGCGCACCCAGCCTCGCGCGTTTATCGGCGCTGTTCACAGTGAACAGACCCGCGCGAGTTTTGAAAAAGATGATCGGGCTGCGATAAACACGTTTTTGCAGGTCACGTGTTTGCAGCCCGCCGAAAACCGGTGGCGGACTGATCCGAGTGTCGATCGCGCTGACCGGTGACCCGAGGAAACCGGCATGCCTGGTCTGGACTCCGCGATCGCTGCGCTAATCGCCAGCCGCACTGACATGCTGTTATCGGCGCTGCTTCCGCAGGGCGGATCGAGCTCGGGGGCGACTGCGCAAACCGGCACGTA
>NZ_JBSIPA010000642.1:0-2826 GCF_053574605.1 Caballeronia sp. M23-90
TCAGCCGTGACCGCGTTCTGCGCGCTGGCCGCGCTGGGCTTGAGCGCCACGCTCCTGCGCCAGCTCGTGTTCATGAACATCATCGCGCTGACGTTGCGGATGATGAGTGAAATCGCCGCCGACGCGTTTCATCGTGTGCAGCGGTTTTCCACCGACTGGCACGGCAACAGCTTTGCTGGATCGACCGTGCGCAAGATCACGCGCGGCATGTGGGCGCTCGACCTGCTCAATGACACGTTGCTGATCGCGCTGTTGCCGTCGGTGGTCATGCTGGTTGGCGCAACCGCGCTGCTCGGCGCCCACTGGACCGTGATGGG
The DNA here is from genome assembly GCF_053574605.1 of Caballeronia sp. M23-90. Taxonomy (NCBI): domain Bacteria; kingdom Pseudomonadati; phylum Pseudomonadota; class Betaproteobacteria; order Burkholderiales; family Burkholderiaceae; genus Caballeronia; species Caballeronia sp. M23-90. The sequence goes on from NZ_JBSIPA010000642.1 coordinate 318, forward strand.
CGTGGTGGTGGGTATCGGATCGCTGGTGTATATCGGCGTGACCGTGGCGTTGTCGCTGGGATTTGTCGCGCCTGCCGCGCGGCTCGGCAACGCGTGGGATACGCGCATGGGCGGCGCTCTGGCTGACGCGGTGAGCTGCAATACCGTGGTGAAGGCGTTCGGCGCGGAAACGCGTGAAGAAGCGCGGCTTGCGCGGGTGATCGGCAAGTGGCGGCATCGCACGAAACGCACATGGGCGCGCGGCACGATCAACGGCGGCGTGCAGGGCGGCATGCTCGTGCTCATGCAGGTGGCAATCCTGGGCGCGGCGCTGCTGCTCTGGAACGCCGATAAAGCCAGCGTCGGCGACATCACGTTCACGCTCACCATGTTTTTCATGCTGCAGGGTTATTTGCGCGAAATCGGCATGCATGTGCGCAATCTGCAGCGTTCGGTCAACGACATGGAAGAACTCGTGTCGCTCGAGGCGCAGCCGCTGGGTATCGAAGACAAGCCGGATGCCGGACACATTGCGATCAGCAAGGGCGAGATTCGTTTCGACCACGTGACGTTTTGCTATGAAGGCCATACCACGCCGCTTTACGACGATTTCTCGGTCCACATCAAGTCGGGAGAACGCGTTGGCCTGGTTGGGCATTCGGGATCGGGCAAGACCACGCTGATCAAGCTTATCCAGCGTCTTTACGATGTCTCGGGCGGGAAGATCACCATCGACGGGCAGAACATCGCCAATGTGAAGCAGGCATCGCTGCGAGGCCAGATTGCGATCGTCCAGCAGGAGCCGGTGTTGTTTCACCGGTCGCTTGCGGAGAACATCGCGTATGCGAAGCCGGGCGCGACGCGGGCGGAAATCGAGCGTGCGGCCAGGCTTGCGAGCGCGCATGATTTCATCGACAGGTTGCCGCAGGGGTATGACACGCTGGTGGGCGAGCGCGGCATCAAGTTGTCGGGCGGCGAGCGTCAACGCGTGGCGATTGCGCGTGCGTTCCTTGCGGATGCGCCGGTGCTGATACTCGACGAAGCGACGTCGAGCCTCGACAGCGAAAGCGAAGTGCTGATCCAGCAGGCAATGGAACGGCTGATGGTCGGCCGGACCACGCTGGTGGTGGCGCATCGGTTATCGACGGTGCGCGCGCTTGACCGGCTGCTCGTGCTCGACAAAGGGCGGATTGCCGAAGAGGGCAGCCACGACAAATTGATCGAACTCGATAACGGCTTGTATCGCCGGTTGTATGAGCGGCAGGCGCTCGGCTTGATGAAGGAATTCGATCAGCCCGTGCTGTCGAAGCAAAAGGCAACTGGTTACATCGGCATCGGCGATACGACCTTGGCGTCGGGCACGTGATGTGAAGTCATAAAAAGCGGTGAAGCAATAAAAAACGGTCCTGGAAAAAACCAGGACCGTTTTTTTATCACCAAACCAGCCTTACATTGCTTACTGGCCCATGCCGATCAACGACTTGCCTTGCGAAAGAATCTTGTCGCAAACCTGCTTGGTGACCTGTTGTTTCAGGCCGCCGCCGCTCAGGTCGACCTGCTTGCCGTTGCTGCTTTTCAGCAGACCGTTTGCGCCGTCGGTATAACCGCTGTCCTGCGATGCCGCCGACGTGCCGCCCAGCTTGCTCATCAACGAATCTTTCACCGTCGACGCGCTGCTGGCATTCACATAGTTGTTCTTGATACAGAACTGCAGCACGCCCGCGACGTTGCTGGTGCTGCCCGATGACACCGATTGCCCGGTCAGCGCGCTGCCCATGCTGCCAAGGCTGCTGAGTCCGCTCGATGACCCGTCGGAACTTCCACCTCCCTTCAGCAGGTTGCCAAGCTGCGCGTGTGCGGCTGACATGGACAAAAACGGCAATGACAGCGCAATGGCGACGCCTGCAATGGCGGTTCGAACTGAGTTTTGCGTGTTGCGGACTTTCATGCGGTACTCCTTCAGATAACAAAATCAAGCTTCTAATATAGTGCCTTTCGCGCGAAGCCGGATCAGAACGCGGCTTGTTTGCGGCCATGCAGGGTTCAGAGGACGTAATCGACGAATTGGTTCCGCGTAACGCGTCGGGACATACAAAAGTTACAGAGTCCGAAGTAACGGCGCGCGCCGTTGCTAACGCCGAACCAGGTCCAGCCGGTGCACGGTTTCACCGGGCATGAACGATGTTGCATCGCCGCGAACCCAGGCCTCATGTCCCGCCATGAAATACGGTGACAGGGGATTTCCCGACTGGCCGCCTGGCATTTCGAAGATGCCGTCCTGCTCGCGTCCGGGCGACACGATCATGCGCTCCGATGCGCCGAACGAAGGCGTTTGCACGCGCGGCATGTTGAAGTCGCCCGGAAGCGCATCATGCGGTGCGCCGAGCCAGCCGCGCACCCATGGCAGCCACGATGGCACAAGCCGCGCAAACGGATGTCCTATAACTGCACGATTGCGTGCGCCCCAGCTTGCATCGGCGAGTGGTGTGTCTGGCGGCAACTGAGCGATCGCATGATCGATTCGGTCGAG
>NZ_JBSIPA010000643.1:0-2804 GCF_053574605.1 Caballeronia sp. M23-90
TCCCGCCGGCCGTTCGCGCTGCCGGGCGATGGATTCCTCGGCGTCTTCCATTGCGGCGAGGATGGCCCGGGCGCGCACAAGGAAGAGTTCGCCTTCGTCGGTAAGCTGGAGCCGGCGCGTGGTGCGGCGAATCAGCGTGGAATCGAGCTTGGTTTCGAGCCGGGTGAGCGCGCGGCTAACACCCGAAACCGTTTGCTGCAAAGCTTCCGCGGCGGCCGTGATCGAACCGGCGTCGATCACGGTCACGAAAGCGAGCAATTCTTCGGTGGTGGTTTTCATCGTGCGATTGTTGATGCATAGTCAAGATTGTTTTGAGACTAACATCGTTTTTGCGAAAGTAGAACCGAGCGATACTAGGTCCATTGATTCAGGAATCATCAAAGGAGAATGGACATGAAGGTATTTGTGACGGGCGCAAGCGGGTTTATCGGCGGAGCGATCGCAGCGCACCTCGCGCGCAACGGACATCAGGTTCGCGGGCTGATCCGCCGCGCCGACCAGGCGGCCGAACTGAAGCAACTGGGCGTGGAGCCTGTGATCGGCACGCTCGATGACCGCGATCTGCTGATTGCCGAAGCCAGGGCCGCCGATGGCGTCATCAACGCCGCGAACAGCGACCATCGCGGCGCGGTGGAAGCGTTGATCGAAGGGCTGGCGGGATCGGACAAGCCGTTGCTGCATACGAGCGGATCGAGCATCGTCGGCGACGCTTCCGGCGGCGAAGGCTCGGATGCGATCTACCACGAGGACACGCTGCCGGAACCGACCGCCGACAAAGCGGCGCGCGTAGCCATCGATAACCTCGTGCTCGACGCAGCCACCCGTGGCGTGCGCGCCTCGGTGCTGTGCAACACGCTGATCTACGGTCACGGCGCCATGAAAACCGCGAAAAGCGTCCAGTTGCCGCGCCTGCTTTCCCAGGCGCAGAAAAGCGGCATCGTCCGGCATGTCGGGCCGGGACGCAATATCTGGTCGAATGTGCATATCGATGATGTCGCCGATCTCTATGCTCGCGCGCTGGAAAAGAGCCCGGCGGGCACGTTCTATTTCGTCGAAAGCGGCGAAGCGGCGTTCCACGAAATGACCAGGGCGATGGCCAAGGCGCTGAATCTGGGCGAACCGCAAGACTGGCCGCTCGAGGAAGCGAAGAAGGAATGGGGCTACGAGATGGCGTCGTACGGGCTGGGATCGAACAGCCGGGTTCGTGGCAAGCACGCGCGTGAATTGCTCGGATGGACGCCGAAGCGCACGTCGGTGACCGACTGGATTCGCGACGAGATGCTCAAGTAAGCGCTTATTGCCTGAAACAGCGCGGCCGGTTGCGAAACCGGCCGCTTTTTTACATGCGGATAAAGCGTCTAACGCAGCGCCTTCAGATATCCATCGATTTCCGCGGCAGGCATCCCCGCCTTCACCGCCGCGTCATGGATCTGCTGCCACGTCGTCGGATCGACGGGCACGCCCTTCACTTCCAGTTCCGCGCGCCGCGCGCGCTCCGGTTCGCCCGGAACCATGATCCTGTCCGTATTCGCGGCAAGCGGCGAGGCTTTCACCCATTCCACGAACGCGTCCGCTTCGGCTTCGGCATCGGGTGCATCGAAGGCCTTCGGATTGACGATCACCGACGTCATGCAGTTGATGATGGCGTTGGTGGTATCGAGCGTGCTTTCATGTGTCGTGTAGCCACCCGACAACGCGCCGCCGAAAATCTCGCACATCGCAGCGAGGCCGTAGCCCTTGTGTGCGCCCATCGCCGTCAACGACCCGAACGGTGCTTCATGCATGACTTTCGGTTCGACGGTCGGCACGCCCGCATGGTCGATCAGATGTCCTGGCGCAACCTGCACGCCCTTGTTGTACGCCACGCGCGTCTTGCCGTAAGCAATGCCCGAGGTCGCGAAATCCAGCACGAGCGGTTCGCGCCCGTCACGCGGGAACGCGGCGCAGAACGGGTTCGTACCGAAGCGGCGATCGATACCGCCAAACGGCGCGACCAAGGGATCGCCCGCCACATTGACGAAGTGAAACGATACAAGCCCGGCCGCCGCGCATTGCTCGGCCCAATGCCCGATGCGCCCGATGTGATGCGCATTGCGCAGGCCGACCGCGCACACGCCGAGCTTTTGAGCGCGCTCGATGCCGTGTTCCATCGCCTCGAACGCCACGACCTGGCCGAACCCTTTCTTCCCGTCGATAGTCAGCACCGCGCCGGCGTCACGGACGATTTCGGCGTGCGTGTTGAGCTTCAGTTCACCGTCGCCGAGTGAGGCCATGTAGCGCGGGATCATGCCGACGCCATGGGAATCGTGACCCGACATGTTCGCCATCACGAGGTGATCGGCAACCAGTTGCGCTTCGCGCGGCGTGCTGCCGGCATGCGTCCAGATCGCGCTCACATAGGCGTGCAAGGTATCGTGGGGAATCCGTGCTTCGGGCGTGTTTTCAGTGTTCATGCGACTGCGTCTCCCGACATGAAAGTGCTGCACAACAAATTCGATGGTGTGCCTGGCCATACAAAACGAAAAGGCGCGCTGGAAGCTGCGCGCCTTTTCATTATCGATGACAAGTCTTCAAGGCGTTGCGGCAATCACTTCGGCGACCGTCGCCGTGAGTTTTTTGGCGAACGGCACGTGCAGGAATTCATTCGGGCCGTGCGCATTCGATCTTGGTCCCAGCACGCCGCACACCATGAACTGCGAACGTGGAAAACCCGCCTGCAACGTGCTCATCAGCGGAATGGTGCCTCCCTGTCCGAGGAATGCGACGTCTGCGCCAAAATGCCTGCGCGATGCGTCGTTCAATGA
>NZ_JBSIPA010000644.1:0-2767 GCF_053574605.1 Caballeronia sp. M23-90
TTGGGCGTCGGGCAGCGCGGTGTGCTCGAAGCCGAGCGGCACGAAATGCATGCCGGGCGCGTTCAGGTTCTGGTCGCGATCCCGCGAATCGTGCACACGATAAAACCCGCCGACCACATACCGGTCGATCATGTAGACCACCGGCTCGGCGACCGCGTTTTCCACGCGCTCGAAGGTATGCACGCCTTCCTGCACGATCACGTCGTGCACTTCCAGGCCGTCCTTCGCGTCGTTCATCTTGACGCGCTCGCGCTTGGTCAACGCGGCGACTTCGCTGGCGTCGTGCACGGTCATCACGCCCTTGCCGTAGGTACCGGCGTCGGCCTTGATCACCACGTACGGCTTCTCGCTGATTCCGTATTCGCGATACTTCTTCGCGATCTTCTTCAACACGCCGTCGATGGCATCCGCCAGTTCCTGCTCGCCCGTGCGCGCCTCGTAATCCACGCCTTCGACGTGCGCGAAATACGGGTTGATCATCCACGGATCGATTTCGACGAGCTTTGAAAACTTCTTCGCGACGTCGTCGTAACAGGAAAAGTGATTGGATTTCCGGCGCACCGCCCAGCCAGCATGCAGCGGCGGCAGCAAGTATTGTTCGTGCAGGTTTTCAAGCACCGGCGGAATGCCGCCCGACAGATCGTTGTTCAGCAGGATCGAGCACGGGTCGAAATTCTTCAGGCCGAGGCGGCGCGGCGTGCGCTCGAGCGGCTCGAGAACGATCTTCTGGCCATCCGCCAGCGCGATCGTCACCGGGCCATGAATATTTTCATCGAGCGTGCCGAAGCGGATATTCAATCCGGCCTGACGCATGATGGTCGCGAGCCGCGCGACGTTCTCCAGGTAAAACGCGTTGCGCGTATGGCGCTCCGGTATCACCAGGAGGTTTTTCGCATCAGGGCAGATCTTTTCGATCGATGCCATGGCGGCCTGCACGGCAAGCGGCAACACTTCGACCGGCAGGTTGTTGAAACCGCCGGGGAACAGGTTGGTGTCGACCGGGGCAAGCTTGAAACCCGCGTTGCGCAAGTCCACGGAGCAGTAGAACGGCGGCGTGTGTTCTTGCCACTCCAGCCGGAACCAGCGTTCAATGGACGGCGTCGCGTCGAGTATCTTCCGCTCGAGATCGAGCAGGGGGCCGTTTAACGCCGTTACGAGATGCGGAACCATTGATGACTCGCGGACTTAAGAGGAAAGATTGTAGAGCAAATGCCTCATCTATTTGGGTATGAACTCCCTTTTCCCAAGCCTATTCGCACGGTTCGTGCCGTCTTTCGCGAACATTTCACCTGATCCGAATCTGTCTTCCTGCACAAAAACGGGACAAAAAAATGCCCGCCGTAGGACGGGCGGGCAAAATCGCTGCGCTTATCTCGGAGCCATGCTGCTATTGCTTTCCACATACTCCGATTGAAGCTGGGGCCTCTCGCGCCCCTGCCGCAACCGGTCTGAAACATTGTTTATTCAACGTGCTCGCCATGCAGCGTCACGTCCAGGCCTTCACGTTCTTCTTCTTCCGTGACACGCAGGCCCATGACCATGTCGATGATTTTCAGCAGGACGAAGCTCATCACGCCGCTGTACACCAGCGTGGTCAGAACGCCCTTGGCTTGCAGCAAGATGCTGCCGTCGGCGCCGCCGATGTCCTTCACCGCGAAGATACCGGTCAGCAATGCGCCGAGAATACCGCCCACGCCGTGCACGCCGAACGCGTCGAGCGAATCGTCGTAGCCGAGTTTCGTCTTGAGCCACGTAGCCGACCAGAAGCAGACCACGCCCGCCGCAATACCGATCACGATCGCACCGGTCACGCCAACGTAGCCCGAAGCCGGCGTAATCGCCACCAGGCCGGCAACCGCGCCCGAGATGATGCCGAGTACCGAAGGCTTGCCCTTCGCCAGCCACTCGGCAAACATCCAGCCGAATGCAGCAAAAGCCGTTGCGATTTGCGTCGTGAGCATTGCGAAGCCGGCACGGCCGTCAGCCGCCACTGCGGAACCCGCGTTGAAGCCGAACCAGCCGACCCACAGCATCGATGCACCAATCAGCGAAAGCACGAGGTTGTGCGGCGCCATGACTTCGCGGCCATAACCGACACGCTTTCCGAGCACCAGACAGCACACGAGACCTGCAATACCGGCGTTGATGTGAACCACCGTGCCGCCTGCGAAGTCCAGGATGCCGGCCGTTGCGAGCCAGCCCGTCGGTTCCCACACCATGTGCGCGATCGGCGAGTAGACGATGATCGACCACAAGCCCATGAAGACGAGCATCGCGGAGAACTTCATGCGGTCAGCGAACGCACCGGCGATCAGCGCCGGGGTGATGATCGCAAACGTCATCTGATAGACGAAGTAGACCGATTCCGGGATCGTCGGGGCCAGGTGGCTGACGGTCAGCGTCGTGGCCTTGTCGCCCTTGATGTAGTTCATGCCGTGCAGGAACACGCGCGAGAATCCGCCGATGAACGAGTTACCCGGCGTGAACGCCAGCGAGTAGCCGACGACCGTCCAGATGATCGTGACCAGGCAGCAGATTGCGAACGACTGCATCACGGTCGCGAGCACGTTCTTCTTGCGCACCATGCCGGCGTAAAAGAGTGCGAGGCCCGGGATCGTCATGAACAGGACGAGAGCGGTGGAGGTCAACATCCAGGCGGTGTCGCCCGAGCTGATCTTCGATGAATCCACAGAGAACGGTTCTGTCGGGGCAGCCGGTGCGGCTGCTGCGTCCGATGCGCCGGAAGCCGGCGCTGCGGCCGATGCTA
>NZ_JBSIPA010000645.1:0-2762 GCF_053574605.1 Caballeronia sp. M23-90
CCGCGCTTGGCGCATTCTACCGGCGCCTTGCCGGCCGAATTGGTAACGCCAAGGCCGTGACTGCGACGGCGCGCAAGATCGCTGTTCTGTTTTATAACGCGATGCGCTATGGCATGGACTACCGCGATCCGGGTGCGGATCATTACGAACAGCAGTACAGGGACCGTGTCATCAAACAGCTTCATCGCCGCGCGGCGCAATTTGGATATTCACTGCAGCCTCAGGACTCGCCAGCGTGAAGGTGAGTTTCTTAGGAAAGCGGCAGCGTATTTTGCGCGGGAGTCGCTGCCAAATACGCGGTCATGAATACGATGCGACTCGATTATCCAATTGCTGTCCTGTGCCGTGCCTTTAAGGTTTCGCGCAGCGGCTTCTATGCCTGGTCAAAAGGTAAGCTGTCTCCACGTGCGCAGGTTGATGAACGCCTGAAAGTCGCCATCAAGGCCGTGCACAAGCAGAGCCGCGAGACCTATGGCACGCGACGCGTGCAGCCTGAGCTTCAGGCACAAGGCTTTATAGCCGGGCGCGACCGCATCGCTCGCCTGCGCCGAGAGCTGAATCTGCGCTGTAAGCAGAAGCGCAAATTCAAAGCCACGACGAATTCGAATCACAACTTGCCTGTCGCCGACAATCTGCTGAACCAGACGTTCGCGCCAACGCGGCCAAACGAAGCCTGGGTGACGGACATCACCTATTGTGCCACCGACGAGGGATGGCTCTACGTCGCCGGCATTAAGGACGTCTTCACCTGTGAGTTGGTTGGATACGCGATGGGTGAGCGCATGACACAAGGACTCACGGCGCAAGCCCTGTGGCGTGCTGTGCGCAACAAACGCCCCGAGAAAGGCTTGATTCATCATTCGGACCGTGGAAGTCAATACTGTGCTCATGACTATCGGAAGCTGGTTGAACAATTCGGCATGCAGGCCTCAATGTCGCGTAAGGGGAATTGCTTTGACAACGCCCCGATGGAAAGCTTCTGGGGCAGTCTAAAAAACGAACTGATACATCATCATCGCTACGCCACGCGTGCCGATGCGAAGGCGGCAATTCAGGAGTACATCGAAAGCTTTTATAACCGCCAACGGCGCCACTCGCGCCTAGGTTATGTTCCGCCCGCGTTGTTTGCTGAAGCGTTCAGCAAACAACAACAGGCGGCTTAAGAAAAGAGTGTCCGCTGTTGACAGTACACCTCACCGTTCCACTGCGCCCGCCATATTGCACCTCGAACGGCGTCGTTTTCACGGCTTGATTGACGGTAAGGTTTCCGAAAAAACTCTGTGCTTATGTGTAAGTGGCAATCGCTTACCCTTAATCACAATATTCCAATAAAAAAAGGGAAGGAACGTTTGTTTGGGCCACCAATAAATCCGCCGTGGAGAACGGGGATTGGTCGGAAAACTCGGCGTCACGACTCCGTCGTAGCAAAATTCGGCGAGCATCACCCTTCGGGACCGTAGTCAGCGGGCAGGATGCGTAGCCGTCTTAGACCATGGTCTCGCCATGGCCGTTAAGCACTGCCATCAGATTCTTGGTCACTACGGGCATTTGGTTTTGGCTGCCGCAGCCGTCTTACTATTTGGCGTCGACGTGCAGTCGCCAATCCCGAAAATGTTGGGGAACTTGGTGTGACGAAGCGTGGCTTTGTCGACGTCTACCCAACCTGCTGAATCGGCGAGCGCGCTTTCGCGGATGAATCGTGGCGCGCTTTGTGGCGGCACAACGTGCAACATGTCGAACTTCGTCGCTTGAATCGACTTGGTCCCATTGGTCACCACTTCGAAGTAAGCGGTCTTGGCAGGTCCGTCAACTCTTACCAATTTCTGGCCAAACAGGGCTTGGCTTGATAGTCCCGCATAACGCTCTCCAGCGCCTCGCATAGAAAGGGACACCGAACATCGACGGCCCCGGTGTCATGAAGCGGATGTCTGCTGCAATCCGGTTCTTGCGGAAATGGTCAGCCGCCAGTTAAAGGATCCTTTGCGGAGTACCGGCGCATTTGATCGGCATGGGGGGCTGGGTGAAGAGCGCCGTTCCACCTTTGAACTGTCGCACACACTGCCACGTGTAGGGAGCAAGATCAAATCGTTAGTTGCTTGTGACACCGTTTTTACCAAGTGCGCCGGATAAACCGTCGATGCCATCCCAGTCGAGCTGGATGCCATCGGCGACACAAAAATTTGTAGCCGATTTTGGTTCCTCCTTCAAGCACCACCGCGTTTTGCCCCGGTTCGAATGCGATCGCTCGCCCCGGTATGAACGTAATTCCCGCCGGCATGCAGTCGCATTGGACGTCGAGTCTTCGCAATGTCGAGCTGCCCCCGCCAACAAGCGTCCACGCCGGTTGGTAGTGATGAAACTCCGACGGGTCGATCACGGCGATCTCGAGGCCGTGGCTCATCCGTTAGGCGTGCGGCAACACTCAGTCCTCCCGCTCCGCCTCCTACAATCACGACGCTAAATGACGTGCGAACGTCTGTAACCGTACCTTATCCGTACCCACGACCCTTGCCTCCGTTGACTTTCTCCTAGTTCGATACTATATTCTAAAAAGATATAAACTTATACACAAAAGTAATATAGAGGATTTTCAGAAGTTATAAAGGCGTTGTCAGGTTGCGTGACTCGTCGGATAGGCATTGTCAAGTTACCGACAGTGAGATGACACGACGGCAGGTGTGACGACTATCAGAAAGCGGCCGACGGATTTTCGGTGAGTTCGGCGAATTCTCGCCATGCAACGAACCGGGCGGCGAGTTGTT
>NZ_JBSIPA010000646.1:0-2760 GCF_053574605.1 Caballeronia sp. M23-90
TAGCGCGCGGCGAGCACGAGCGCCGCAAGACCCGCGAGCGCGCCGGTCAGGATGAAGGTGATCGTTGTCACGCGCCGGATGTTGATGCCGGAGTAGAGCGCGGCGGTCGGATTGCCGCCTGCGGCATAAACCCGTCGGCCGAAGACGCTGTAATGCAGCAGCAAGACGCCGCCGATCACCGCAAGCAGCGTCCACAGAATGGGTACCGGCACGCCGAAGATATCGCCTTCGCCGAAGATCGATACGAACGAGTCGTTGGTGATGATGACCGGCTTCGTGGTGGTGACGAGCAGGGCGAGTCCACGTGCGGCGCTGAGCGTGCCGAGCGTCACGAGAAACGATGGAATGTTCAGCCGCGTCACGACCACGCCGTTGATCGCGCCCACGATCGCGCCGGTCCCGATCCCGGCAATCGCGCCGATGATCCAGTTGTCGCCGAGGTGCGCCATTGCGAGCGCGGCGGACATGCCGGACAGCGCGAGCGTCGAGCCGACTGACAGATCGATCTGCCGCGCGATGATCACGAAGGTCATGCCGATCGCGATGATCGATACAAGCGCGGTCTGCCGCCCGATATTGAGAAAGTTGTCGATGGACAAAAACCACGGCGACGCGAGGCTGAACACGACCAGCAGGATTGCGAAGGCGACATATAGCATGTAGGGCCGTTCGCCCTGCAGCAAAAGCCGCGCGATTCGCAACGCGCGGCTGGGCGGTTGCGCGGTCAGCGGGTCGGACGCGAGCGGCGTGACGGAGTCGTTCATGTTGCGGGCTCTTCCTGGAAACGAGGGAGTTGGATCAGGTGATGCAATGCCTCGGCGTTGCTGACGTTTTTGCGATCGACCGTGTTGACGATGGCGCCGTCCACGACGATCGAAATGCGGTCGCACAGGCGCAGCAGTTCGTCGAGATCCGACGACACGACGAGCACGCCCGTCCCCGCGCGCGCAGCGTCGTGGACGACGGCGTAGAGCTCTTCGCGCGCGCCGACATCCACGCCGACGGTGGGTTCATCGAGTAAAAGCAGCGTGGGGCGCGGGTTGTTCCATTTCGCAAAAACGACTTTCTGCTGGTTGCCGCCGGAGAGGAATTTCACTTGCGTATTGGGGCCGGGCGCTTTTACCGCGAGCAGTTTCATCGCGCTTTTCGCCTGTCGCGCCGCGGCGTGGCTTTGCAGCCAGCCCGCACGCGAAAAAAGCGAGAGCCACGGCAACGTCAGGTTCCGTTCTATCGAATGGTCCAGCACGAGACCTTCGACGTGGCGGTCTTCCGGCACGAGCGCAACGCCAAGCCTGATGGCGGCGGCAGGCGTCAAACGTCCGGCCTGCTGTCCGTTGATCGCAAGCATGCCCTGGGTGACTGCACGAAGCCCGAACAGCGTCTGCAGGATTTCCGTACGGCCGCTGCCAATCAAGCCGGCGAGTCCGTGGATTTCGCCCTGGCGCACCATGAGACTGACGTCGTGCAGACGGTCGTTGCTGACGTTGGTCATGGTGAGGACGGGTTTCGCCTCGAGACCGGAAGCGAGCACGCGCGGCGTGCCCGCCGCAACTTCCCGTGCATGCATTGCGGCATGTCCCGGTCCGACGATCGCCGCGACCAGCTCTTTCATGTTCGTCTGCGCGGTCGTATAAGAACCCGCGTTGGCGCCGTCGCGGAACACGGTGACGCGCTGCGAAATACGGAACACCTCATTGAGCCGATGCGTCACATAAATCACGCCGACGCCGCGATCCGTCACCGTGCGGATCGCCTTGAAGAGGATCTCTTCTTCGCCGCCGGTGAGGGCGGACGTGGGTTCATCGAGGATGAGCACGCGCACGTCGCCCATCAGCGCCTTGCAGATTTCCGTCATTTGCCGATACGCGAACGGCAGTGATCCGACCATCGCGCGCGGATCGAGCGGAATGCCATGCGCCTTCAGAAATTCGCCGACGTGCGCCATGAGTTCGCGTTTCTTGACGAAGCCAAAGCGCGTGCGCGGCTCGCGGCCGAGCATCAAATTCGCGCCGACGGACATCGATTCGACGAGGCTCAGGTCCTGGTAGACCACGGCGACGCCGGCATCGCGCGATTTCGCGGGGGAATCGAACGCGACTCGTGCGCCGTCGATCTCGATCACGCCCTGATCGCACGCATGCACGCCGCTCAGGATCTTGATGAGCGTCGATTTTCCCGCGCCGTTTTCGCCCAGCAGCGCGTGGACTTCCCCAGGAAGCACCTCGAGATTCACGCCGCGAAGCGCCTGCACGCCACCAAATCGCTTGGTGACGCCGGCCACGCGTATCAACGGCGCGGCCATATCCGGCGATAAAGCGGCCACGGATGGCTCACTCATGTCGCATGTCTCCTTCGTCAGGACAATGCCTGCGATTTTTTTGTGCGTTGCGAGAAAAAGCACGCGTTGTTGTCAACTTCCCATCGTGCGGATGATGGGTCGATAACATTTGATGGCTACATACTCGGCCCGCAGGAGCGAAGATGTAATAAGTGCATCTTCTAATGTGAAGATCCTGACTTTCCTGTTAGTTTGAATTGCTCGGATTTTGGCTTGCGGTCGGCCGGTGTCGCCGGCGAAATGATTAGTAACCATTGAGTAACCAAATCGGGCCGGATTTGCTCTATTTTCGTGACTTCAGTTTCCTTGGATCGTCACGAAATGAACTCAGGCAAGTTACTCAGCGCAGCCGTGCTCGGCGGCGTGGTGTTGGTCAGCGGTTGCGCGGTCGTGCCGCCGAGCGGGCCGAGTGTTGTTGCGTA
>NZ_JBSIPA010000647.1:0-2748 GCF_053574605.1 Caballeronia sp. M23-90
TGCAGGCACGCCAAACCGGTCGACACGGCCATATCCCGCCGAGAGCGCGCGAATCTCGAGCAACGGACCCTTGAGCGACTCCGCACGAGTGCGCACGATTGCTTCGGGTTCGGGCCTGCGCGTGGCCGCGAGCAATTGCCGCGTGTAGGCATCGACAGGAGCGTCGAGGACTTGCGCCACCAGCCCGTTCTCCTTCACGCAGCCGCCGTTGAGCACGACGATCCGGTCGGCCATCTGCGCGACGACCGCAAGATCGTGCGACACGTAGATTGCCGTCGTTCCGAGCTCACGGATCACTTTCTTGAAGGCCGCCAGCACTTCGATCTGCGTCGTCACGTCGAGCGCGGTGGTGGGTTCGTCGAACACGACCACTTGCGGGTCCGTGATCAGCGCCATTGCGGCCATCACGCGCTGCAACTGGCCGCCCGAGACCTGATGCGGATAGCGCTCGCCGATCGTATCGGGCTCTGGCAACGCGAGGGCGCGGAACAAGCCGACTGCTTTCGCACGCGCCGCATCGCGCGACATGAGCTTGTGCAGCAGCGCCGGTTCCGTGACCTGATCCATGATGGTGCGCGCCGGGTTGAAACCCGCCGACGCGCTCTGGGCAACATACGCTACCGTGCGGGCACGCAGCGCGCGCCGGCCTTTCACGTCGAGCGAGAGCACATCGAACTCGCCCACTCGCACGGAGCCGCTGCTGATCGAACATCCCGCGCGCGCGTAGCCGAGGAGAGCCAGCGCGATGGTCGTCTTCCCCGACCCCGACTCGCCGATCAGCGCCAGCACTTCGCCGCGCCTGACCGTGAAGTCCACGCCCTTCACGATCTCGACCACCGGATCGGGCGCCGCGCCCGCAACCACGCGCAAGCCCCGGACCTCGATCATGCTGCTGCCCGTATCGGCTTCGGGGTTCGTATAAGTGGACGTATGAGTGGCCGTATAAGTTGACATCACGCACCTCCTTGCGCACGCGAGCCTCGGCGGCGCAGGTTGTCGATGAAAAGGTTCACGCCGATCGTGAGCGTCGCGATGGCAATGGCCGGCATCAGCACGGCGAGCGAGCCGTCCGCGAGGCCGCCAATGTTTTCGCGCACGAGCGACCCCCAGTCGGCATTGGGCGGCTGCACGCCAAGACCGAGGAAACTCAGTCCGCTCAAAAGCAGCACGATAAACACGAAGCGCAAGCCGAAGTCGGCGAGCATGGGATGGATCATGTTAGGCAACACTTCGCGGCGCGCAATATAGAAGAGGCCCTCGCCGCGCGCCCGGGCGACCTGCACGTATTCAAGCGTCATCAGGTTCACCGCGAGCGAGCGCGAGATCCGGAACGCACCGGGAATGTAGGCGAGCGCGGCGACGCCGGTCAGCATCGGAATAGACGAACCGAATGCCGCGATCACGACCAGCGCGAGCACTTTGCTCGGAATCGAGATGAGCGCATCGAAGAGACGGCTCATGATTTCATCCGGCCATCGGCCTGACACCGCCGCGAGCAGGCCGAAGAACGTACCGATCACGCTCGCGAGCAGCGCGGCCATCAACGCGAGGCCGACCGTATAGCGCGTGCCGTAGAGAATCCGGCTGAGCATGTCGCGGCCGAGGTAATCGGTTCCCAGCGGAAAGGCGCGGCTCGACGGCCCGAACACGTCGACCGAAGACAGTGCGCCGGCCTTGTAAGGCGCGATCAGCGGTCCAATGATTGCAATGATCATCCAGAACAGCACGATCACGAGGCCGATAAGACCCAGCACCGAGAAGCGCCGCAGGAGCCGCTTGAAGAGGCCTTGCCTCTTCGGGGCGATTTCCACGATGGGCGCGCCCGGCGTGACCGGTATGCCTGTCGCGTCGACCGCCTGGTCGCTGTAGAGCTCGGTGCCGGCATGCGGCAGAGGGGGATGGGCAGGTCGGTTCATCGTTGACGCAGCCTCGGGTTTGAAACGATTTGAGCCAGATCGGCAATCAGCACGAGCGCCAGGTAAGCCGCGCAAAAAACCATCACGCAACCCTGCACGAGCGGCATGTCGCGGTTGGTGACGGCATCGACCATCAGGCTCGCGAGGCCGGGATAATTGAAGATCGATTCCACGATCACCACGCCGCCGAAGAGGTACGAGAGGCTCAGCGCCACGGCGTTGGCAATCGGACCGATGGTATTGGGCAACACGTGGCGCAGCACGACACGCATGGGCGACGCACCCTTGAGGATCGCCATCTCGACATACGAGCTATTGAGCTGGTCGAGCACGGCGGCGCGCGTCATCCGCGACATCTGCGCCACGATCACGCAGCACAGCGTCATCACGGGCATGGCATAGATGCGCAGCAAACCGCCGAACGACGACACTTCCGACAAGTAGGACAACGCCGGCAGCCAGCGCAGCTTCACCGCGAAGACCAGCACTGCGATGGTCGCAATCAGGAACTCCGGCACCGCGACGGTGGAAAGCGTCAGCACGTTGAGCACGCGGTCGAGCAGCGAACCGCGGAACATCGCCGATGAAATCCCGATCAGCAAGGCTACCGGCACGGACACGATCGTCGTGAGTCCCGCCAGCACGAGCGAGTTAGGCAGGCGCGTGGCGATCATCTGGCTGACCGGCAAGCTGTTCGACATCGACGTACCGAAATTGCCCGAAACAATTTGATAGAGCCACTCGAAGTAGCGTTGCAGCGCAGGCTGGTCGAGACCAAGCTGATGCCGCAGCGCCGTCACGGCTTGCGGTGTCGCAGCCTGCCCGAGTGCCA
>NZ_JBSIPA010000648.1:0-2744 GCF_053574605.1 Caballeronia sp. M23-90
ATCCCGTACGGACTTTTCGTCGGCACCCTGATCTTCGACATTATCTACGCGATAACAGAAAATGTTTTCTGGGCTAAAGGTGCTGCGTGGCTCGTAACCGTCGGACTCATTTTCGCGATCATTCCACCTTGAGTTTTTTGGCGCTTGGAGTACGCGTCACTACCCACGTCCGCGCGTCGTTGAAAAGATGCTCGAACAACGCGCCGATACCGCCCACGCCCACCGTCAGCACATGGCGCAGGCCGCGCAGCGGCGCATCCGGCGTACGGCCTTCGGACCAGTTGGTCCAGGCATCGGCGCGGGCAAAAGTCGTCTTCACGAATTCGAATTCCTGCTCGCGCGTCAGCGCCGAGAAACGCAATCCCACGCGTCCAACGGCGCTGAAGCCGACGGTCGCGGGGAACGCATATTCTTCATCGCCGCGGAAAAGCGATACGGTGACCTTCTCGTGCAACGGCACTTGCAGGTCGCCCGGCAGCTTCACGCCCACGCCGCCTTCCGAGTAGTCCATGGTCTCGCAGGCAAGCGTGCGGCCGGTCGAGAACTTCAGCATCACGGGCATCTTCATTTCGACCCGATGCGTCGTGCGCACCTGCTTGCGTTCGCTCGCAGCGGCCACGCTTGCGCCGAGGATCAGCATGTTGTATGTGGTCCACGCGAGGTTCAGCAAGACCGTGTTCACTTCGCTTTTCACGTCCCAGTGAATGTAGATGTTCACGATCCCCGCGATAAACCCGAGCAGGTTCAGCACCAGCAAGATCAGGTACGGCCTCGAGATGCTGTAGTCGAAGTAATCCTTCGCGATCTGGCCGCCCTTGGCCGTCACGTTGAACTTGCCGAGCTTCGGGTTGATCATCGCGAGGAGGGTCGGCGCGGTGATGTAGGACGCGAGCACGGACTCGTACACTTCGGCCCAGAACGAATGGCGGAACTGGCGCTGCATGCGCGAGTTCGTGATGCTCGCGTGCATCATGTGCGGCAACGCGTAGATCGCGATGGTGCCCGCCGCCGCCTGGATCACGTGCGCGCCGAAGAACAGGTACGACAGCGGTGCCGTCAGGAACACGAGGCGCGGAATGCCGTAGAAGAAGTGCATCATGCCGTTGAGATAACAGAGCCGCTGGCCGAGCTTGAGACCCTTGCCAGTGAGCGGGTTATCGATACGGAAAATCTGCGTCATGCCGCGCGCCCATCGAATGCGCTGGCCGATGTGCCCCGACAGGCTTTCCGTCGCGAGCCCCGCGGCTTGCGGAATCGCGAGATACGCGGTCGTATAACCCAGCCGATGCAGCTTCAACGCCGTATGCGCATCTTCGGTCACCGTTTCCACCGCAATACCGCCGATCTCCTCGACCATCGTACGGCGCAAGAGGGCGCACGAGCCGCAGAAGAAGGTCGCGTTCCAGAGGTCGTTGCCGTCCTGCACGAGGCCGTAGAACAACTCGCCTTCGTTGGGCACCTTGCGAAACGTACCGAGATTGCGTTCGAACGGATCGGGCGAGAAAAAGTGGTGCGGCGTCTGCAGCATCGAAAGCAGCTTGTCTTTCAGGAACCAGCCGAGGCCGATCTGCAGGAACGAGCGCGTAGGGATGTGATCGCAATCGAAGATCGCGAGATATTCGCCGCTCGTGGTCTTCAGCGCTTCATTGATGTTGCCGGCCTTCGCATGCCGGTTGTGCGTGCGGATGGTCCACGTCACACCCACTTCTTCACAGAAGGCCTTGAAGTCGGGACGGCGGCCGTCGTCGAGGACATGGATCGAAATCTTGTCCTTCGGATAGTCCATTGCGAGCGCCGCGTAGATGGTCGGCTTCACCACGCCGAGCGGCTCGTTATAGGTCGGAATGAAAACGTCGACGGTCGGCCACTCGTCGCGGTTCTGCGGCAACGGCATGGGCCTTCGTTGCAGCGGCCACGCCGTCTGGAAATACCCGAGCATCAGCACGATCGCGGAATACACTTCGGCGGTGACCAGCAGCAAACCCCACGCGGCGTCGAGCGGACGTTCCCAGTAGGTCGTCTCGGTCAGGCGCCAGTACATGTAGCGCCCGGTCACGGTCACCGACAACATGATCATGACGAGCGTGGCGTACTGGCCGCGCAGGCGCCGCAGCGCCATTGCGAACCCGAAGCAGCAGCACGCGAAGATCAACTGCTGGGTCGCGACCATCGGCACCGTCCACACGAAGTACATCGTGACGACGGCGAACACGGTCAGCAGGCCGCTGAAGATCCGGCTGTTCCAGATGCCCGAATCGACCAGGCGTTCGAGACGCGACGGAATTTCGTCCGCTTCGGAAAGGCGTCGTGCGCGGGGCTTGTTCATGCGACGTTCCTCGGAGAAACCGGCATGGCATCGACTGAATTCAGGAGCCATTCGCCGCATGCGCGAAGATCGGCGGCCGCCTGGCTCAGCGGGTCGTAATGGATCAGGGTGGTGTCGCAGGCGAGCGATTCGCTTACGCCTTCATCGAGATGAATGACACCCGAGAACATCTTGCCCCCCAGCATGTTGCGCAAGACCTTCAGCACGTCCTTGGTCAGTTGGCGCGTCTGGTCCACCTGGTTCACCACGTAACCCGTGCCCGCGAAGTTCGCGCGCGGCGTGGCGTAGGCCAGCGATTCGCTTACGCCTTCATCGAGATGAATGACACCCGAGAACATCTTGCCCCCCAGCATGTTGCGCAAGACCTTCAGCACGTCCTTGGTCAGTTGGCGCGTCTGGTCCACCTGGTTCACCACGT
>NZ_JBSIPA010000649.1:0-2738 GCF_053574605.1 Caballeronia sp. M23-90
TATCGCCGGTGAGGAAATGAGTAACCCGGCCGCGCACCCGTCCCGCGATCTGGGCGGCATCGCGGTCGGTTTACCCATTTCCTCCCCGGCGATGGACGCACGCTGATCGAAGAGCGGTGCCGCGAATCCTTGCAGGAGCATTCCACGTGGCTTGTCAGCCAGATCACGCGCGAAGTCGCGCTGGCGCTTGAAACAGAGCTGACGGAGTGGGTGCGGGAAGCTGTGGCGGACGAGCTGGAACGGCGGGGCCGTGGCTAGGGTTCGGACGTCATTCGGACATCACTTCAACGAAAGAATCCAGTCCGCCAAAGCGTGCGCCTGGTCGGGCGTGACTTGCGTATTGGCGGGCATCGGCACGACGCCCCAGTCGCCCACACCGCCTTCCGCAATCTTGCGCGCCACGATCTCATGGGCGCCGGGAACGTCCGCGTATCGGGCGGCGACATGTTTGAACGATGGCCCCATGAAATCGCGCGATATCGAATGACAGCTCATGCAGTTGCTGCCCTGAGCGAGCACAAGACGCGGATCGGAGTTTGTCGGCTGTTGCGCATGAACGTTTGCTGCGCTGCAAACAAGCACCCACGCAATTCCCCATTTGCTCAATCGAATACCGAACGCCATGTGGTCTCCGTTGGTTTTTAACCTGGCCGGTTGCGCCACAGTATAAAAGACAAGGGGCGCACGATCTGCATCGTGCGCCCCTGGACGTTCGGCTGCGAACTAAGTATCAACCCGTCACAGCGCCCTTGTTCGCCGGCAACGCCAGCGCGGCGTACTTGGCCAGCACGCCGCGCGTATATCGTGGCGCGGGTTTCTTCCACTCGCCGCGGCGGCGTTCGATCTCCTTGTCGTCCACGTTGAGTTGAAGCAGCAGCTTGTGCGCGTCGATGGTGATCGAATCGCCTACCTTGACCAGCGCAATCGTGCCGCCCACGAACGCTTCCGGCGCGACGTGGCCGACCACCATGCCCCAGGTGCCGCCGGAGAAACGGCCATCGGTAATGAGGCCCACGGATTCACCCAGGCCCTGGCCGACGATCGCCGACGTCGGCGCCAGCATTTCCGGCATGCCGGGACCGCCTTGCGGCCCGAGGTAACGCAGCACGACGATATCGCCGGCCTTGATCTGCCCCGCGACGATCGCGGTCATTGCGCTTTGCTCGTCCTCGAACACGCGGGCCGGGCCCGTGATCACCGGGTTCTTCAGGCCGGTGATCTTGGCGACCGCGCCGTCCGTGGCCAGATTTCCCTTCAGGATCGCGAGATGACCTTCGTCGTAAAGCGCTTTGTCGATGGGGAAAATCACGTCCTGGTCAGCGCGCGGCTTCGACGGAATGTCCTTCAATTCTTCCGCGAGCGTCTTGCCCGTGATCGTGATGCAATCGCCGTGAAGCATGCCGGCGTCGAGCAGGATCTTCATGACTTGCGGAATGCCGCCCGCCTTGTGCAGATCGGTCGCCACGTACTGGCCCGACGGTTTCAGATTGCAGATCACCGGCACTTTCTTGCGCATGCGTTCGAAGTCGTCGATGGTCCATTCCACTTCCGCGGCGTGCGCAATAGCCAGGTAATGCAGCACGGCGTTAGTCGAGCCGCCCGTGGCCATGATCAGCGCGACGGCGTTTTCGATGGACTTCTTCGTGATGATGTCGCGCGGCTTGAGGTCGGCTTTCACGGCTTCGACCAGCACGCGCGCCGATTCCGCCGCGGACGTGACTTTTTCCTCGTCGGGGTTCGCCATCGTCGATGAATACAGCAGCGACATGCCGAGCGCCTCGAACGACGAGCTCATGGTGTTCGCCGTGTACATGCCGCCGCACGAACCGCTCGACGGGCATGCGTTTCTCTCGATGCCGTCGAAATCTTCCTTCGACATCCGCCCGGCCGAAAACTCGCCCACGGCCTCGAACGACGACACGATGGTCAGGTCCTTGCCCTTCCAGTTGCCCGGCCGAATGGTCCCGCCATACACGTAGATGCCCGGCACGTTGATGCGCGCGAGGCCGATCATGCCGCCCGGCATGTTCTTGTCGCAGCCGCCGATCACGACCACGCCGTCCATCCACTGGCCTTGCACCGCCGTTTCAATACAATCCGCGATCACTTCGCGCGAGACGAGCGAGTACTTCATGCCTTCGGTGCCCATCGACATGCCGTCGGAAATCGTCGGCGTGCCGAAGATCTGCGGATTGGCGTCCGACTTGCGGATGGATTCGACGGCGGCGTCCGCCAGCTTTTGCAGGCCCGAATTGCACGGCGTGATGGTGGAGTGACCGTTCGCGATGCCGATCATCGGCTTGTCGAAGTCTTCTTCCTTGTAGCCGAGGGCGTAATACATCGAGCGGTTCGGGGAACGCGCGACGCCTTGCGTGATGTTTTTCGAGCGGCGATTAAAGGCCATGTGGGGGCTCCTTGAGAATATTTTTGTTTGATCGCAGAAGGATGGAGCTTCTGCGAACGCGTGTCCAATATATTATTCAGGGTCTATAAGGTCGCGGAAGGTATCAGTGGAAACGCGAAACATCGAACTCAGATTGTTGCGGTATTTTGTGACGGTTGCCGAGGAAATGCACTTTGGGCGGGCGGCCGGACGGCTTGCGATGACCCAGCCGCCGTTGTCGCAGGCCATTCGCTCGCTCGAGGAGATGCTCGGCGTGGCGTTGTTCGTGCGGACCAAGCGCTCGGTCGAGCTGACGCCCGTCGGCAAGGATTTGCTGCCGGAGGTGCGGCGGCTA
>NZ_JBSIPA010000064.1:0-21650 GCF_053574605.1 Caballeronia sp. M23-90
TGCTCGCGCTCGCGCTGCTGCTGGCGGCGCAGACTGTCTGCGCGAGCACGGCGGAACAACCTCAAATCTCGCCCACGTTGCGCAAGATCGCCGAGAACAACAGCATTGTTCTTGGCGTGCGCGAATCGTCGGTGCCGTTCTCGTATCTGGATGCGAAGCAGCAGCCTATTGGCTATTCCCAAAGCATCGCGCTCAAAATAGTCGATGAAGTCCGGCGCCGCTTGCAAAAGCCCCATCTCGCCGTGAGCACGGTGGTGGTGACATCGACCAACCGCCTGTCTTACGTGGTCAACCATCAGATCGACCTGGAGTGCGGTTCGACCGCCCATATCCGGGACCGCGAACAACTGGTTGCATTTACCAACAGCTTCTTCGACTACGGCATCCGGATGGTGGTGAAGCGCAAGTCCGGCATCCGGAATTACAGCGACCTCGCCGGAAAAACGGTATCGACGACCGCAGGCACGTCCGACGAGCAACTGATCCGGGAATTGTCGATGAACCAGAAGCTCGACTTGCGGATCATCGCCGCCCGCGATCACGCGGAAGCGTTCGAGGCGGTCAAGACCGGCCGCGCCGTTGCCTTCGTCATGGACGATCCGCTGCTGTATGGAAAGATCGCGCAGGAAGGCGCCGCGCAGCGCGACTATGTGGTCACAGGCGACCCGCTTGCGCATGAAGCGTATGCGTGCGTCATGCGCAAGGGCGACCCGGTCTTCAAGAAACTGGCCGATGACGTCATTGCCGGCATGCAACGTTCAGGTGAAGCGGAGACGTTGTACGACACGTGGTTCATGCAACCCATTCCGCCCGACAACATCAATCTGCGTTTTCCGCTCTCGCCCGAGATGAGAGCGCTGTTTGCGAATCCGAACGACCGGCCATCGGACAATTGAACGGCTGCATCAGCCCATCAGGCTCGACCCGTCAGTCCAGCGTTTGATGCAGTTCGGCAAGCGACAGCGTGGTCTGGAATAGCCGCGCGAGACTGCGGCTTGCATACTGGTCGACGTCGGCCAGCGACACCCACCGGTAGGCATCCATTTCGGGGATCATCGTGCCGTCGCGCCGCCGGGGAAAGTACGATTCGCAAACGCACTCCTCGATCTTCACTTCGTCCTGGCTGACGCGCACGGCGAACAAATGCAAATCCTTGTCCCGCCGATACACAAAGCGCCCCAGATCCTTCAGCCGCTCCGCCGGCAAGACGATGCCCGTCTCTTCCACGAGCTCGCGCAACGCCGCTTCGACAGGCTCTTCGCCTTCTTCGCCCTGACCTTTGGGAATGTCCCAATGCGACGTCTCGGTCGCGTGACAGAGCAACACGTCGCCTTGCGTGTTGAGTATCACGACGCCGCACGAAACCGTCCGCTCAGCCATTGATCGATCTGCTGCTTCGAGCTACGAAAGGGTGTTCGCCGCGAAGCTTCAATTGGAGACTGCTCACTGCTTGAGCAGCGCCCATTTGCCGCCTTCGGTCTTGCAGACGGTCGGCGCCCAGGTCTGCGTCTGGCCCTTGGCATGCGCGACCATGGTCAGCTTCCGGCACGTCCTGTCGCCTTTCTTGTCCGTGTCCGACGGCGTGATCGTGCCAGTGACTGCTACCGGATTGCCGGCGCCTTCGTTGTTCCAGTCGAGCGACTCGCCGTCCTGCTTGGTATCCAGCGCGGTGTGTGCGGACTTGTTGAGTATCTGCAGATCACGCTGCTTCATGTACGTGATGGGCGTGTTGTTCAGGAACCCGAGATTAGCCGCTTGAGCTGCGCCGCTGGCCAGCAGCACGCAGCCCGCGACCAGTGACAACGTGATTTGCGTAGAGACGCGTTTGAGCCCGTGAGTCGGCTGTGACATGGAAATGTTCTCCCTCGTTGATATTGATTGATTTTCTGCGTGGATCGCCATTCGGAATGCTGTGACAGACTGGCGAGCAAGAATCGTGTGGGTCGAGGATAGCATGAGGCCACACGTGTTCCGCAAGCGTAGAAGCTCGGCCGAATGGCCATCGCGAGTATGTTTCAGAGAAATGCAGAACTATCTCGGACGTGTCCGATAGAGACCGGCGCAGAGCAAACCTAACATCAGTGAATCGCCGATTCTGCTTCCCCGCCCGCTCATGGAAACCCATCTCACGCCGACGTTTTACGGATGCCTGTGTATCGGGGTGATTGCGTGTGCGCTCATCATGCCGCAGGGCCTGGCAGCGGTGGACCGGCTGCTTGCAGGACAACCCGAGCGGTTTGATCTGGACAACTGGGGAGACGGAAATCGGTACGTGGACGAGATACAGCCGGCCATCTGGCCACGCGTCGTTACCGCCATAGGCGGCGCGCTGTTGTTCGCGGCGCTGCTTACGCTGATGTTTTTGTGCCAGCAACTTGCGCCGTGATGACGCAGACAAGCACAAAGAAGCGCGGACCGCTGAAGTGATCGTGGTACGGCAGGAGGGACTCGAACCCCCGCCCCTCGGCTTAGAAGGCCGATGCTCTATCCAGCTGAGCTACTGCCGCATTGCAGACGATCCAGGATTTTACCTCATCGAATGCGCAAGGAGCCCCATTCGGGGGCTCCTCACGTCATTCGCGTGGTATCAGACCGGTTGCGGATGCAGCATGAACCAGCCGAGACAGAACGCGCCCGCTATCAGGCAATACACGCCAAATGCCGCGAGCCGCCCTTTTCCTTCGAAATAACGCATCAGGAAACGCACGCTCAGATATGCGGCGATGCCCGTCAGCACGCCGCCGAGGATGGCATCGGCGAGTTGATCGGGCGCATGGAAGAGCTTGGGCAGTTCGAGTACGCCGGCCGCGAAGATGATCGGCGTGCCGAGCAGAAACGAAAACTCGGCGGCTTTCTCGGCGCTCAATCCTGCGCCCACGCCCGCGATGATCGTCAGGCCGCTGCGCGAGAAGCCGGGAATCAGCGCGCCGATCTGCGCCAGGCCGACCAGAAACGCCTGCTTGAACGTGAGATCCTCTGGCGCGCGGGCGGAGCGGGAACGCGTCAACCGGTCACCTACCCACAGCAATACGCCGTTGACCATGAGTGCGACCGCGACGATCCGCAGGTCGTGGAAAAGCGCCTCGAGCCGCTTCTCGAGCAACAAGCCGACAATACCCGTCGGAATCGTGCCGATGATCAGCGCCCACATCATGTGGCCATCGGCATTCTTGCGGCCACGCAAGGACCCCACGAACCCGATCACCAGCGCCACCCAGCGCTTGCGGAAATACCACAGTAACGCGAGCGCGGTGCCAAGGTGAAGCGCGACAAGAAACGGCAACAGCTGTGGCGCATGTTTGTCGATATGCATGCCGATCAAACCAGGCACGAGAAGGGTATGGCCAAGACTGCTGACCGGAAACAACTCGGTCACGCCCTGCAGCACGCTCAGGAAAATCAGAAACCACAAAGTCACGCGTCAGTCCTCTTTCGTTGTTGGCGATAAACCAGCGACAAGTCGCATGGTTTCGGCGGTGCGGCATACGGCACGCAAAACGCGCCGATTATGCCGGTCGCCAAAAGCAGCGCCAAGCGTTTGCGTGCGAGATCGCGCAATCGAAAGCTGATTGTTAGATATATGAATTCAAAAAGAAAAACAAAAAGGGCTCGTCGAAGACGAGCCCTTTTCAAACATGCCGATCAGCTAACGTGGCGTTTAGAGCTTGTATAAGAACAAAGCCGTCCCTGCGCCAAACGTACCAAAGATAAAAACTCCGAACATCATAGCCAGATCCATATCACCCTCGCCTTTCGTAGGATCATCTTGAACGATTGGATCGCCAAGGCCGCAAAATGTTTCACCCGCGTTACATCGTGCTTGCATTATCGGGCCAATGAAACCAGGTGTGTCAGTCGCAGTTTCCCCAAAAGGGTTTCCCCGTAGAATTGAGCGCGATGCATCGAACAGCCCGACCATTTACGCCAAGGAGACCACCCATATGTCATCACTACCCGAGATCCTGGAAATCAAACGCGATGACGCCGCCCTCGAAATTGCCCCCCACGCCGGCGCGCGCCTGATGACCTGGCGCGTCGGCGGCGAACCGGTCATCTTCTGGCCCGCCGCGCCCGACTGGTCCAACTTCGTCAAGATTCGTGGCGGCAATCCGCTGCTATTCCCGTTTCTCGGCCGCCATTTCGTCGATGGCGAAATTGGCAAGTGGCGCGACCCGGAAGGCATCGTGCACGACCTCCCCATGCATGGCTTCGCGCGCAACCTGCCGTTCGAGCACAGGGTGGACGCGGACGGTCACGGTGTACGCATGACGCTCGTCGACAACGATTTCACGCGTCAGGGTTATCCGTTTGCTTTCCGTTTCGAGGCGGCGTACCGGCTCGTGGATGGCGTCACGCTCGATGTGGAATTGACGACCTCGAATCCGGGCGAAGTGCCACTGCCCTATTATTCCGGCCACCATTTCTACTTCGCGCTGCCGCACGATCAGCGCGGCATCAGCAGCATCGAACTGCCGCGTACGGAAACGCGCCGGCAACTCGATGACGGCTCGATAAGCGAAGCGGAAGCCGGCAAGGCGCTCTATTCCATCGATGACCCGAGCATCCTCGACCGTTTTCATTGTTTCAAAGGCCCGTCCGATCAACCCGTGCGGCTGGTTACGCCCGGTCTGAAACGCGCGGTGAACTTCGATCTGCAACGGCCTGACTCGGTGCCCTGGTATGCGGTCACGACCTGGACCGAAGCACCGGCGTCGGATTTTTATTGCGTCGAGCCATGGGTCGGTCTGCCCGATGCCATTCACAACGGTCACGGATTGCGTTGGCTTGCGCCCGGGAAAACGGAAACGGCAGCACTCAGGCTGACCATTTCACCGGCGTCGTAAGGGGAAGATGAGCGCCGCGCGCACCTGGGAGCGCGCAGGCTTCTGAGTGCCACGTCACGGGGACGTTAAAATCATACCTTTCGACGTTACGCGTTGTTGTTCGTCCGCCGTGGCTCTCCGGGTTGTGCGGCGCTTTGCGAGGTTCTGAGTTTGGTACAAATAATTCGACGGCTGACCTGCGCGACCTTGGTCGCAGTGCTCGCCGCGTGTGGCTCCGCACCTGTGGGACCGGGGTTTTATCGTGTGGAACGGGGCGATACGGTGTCCAAGATCGCGCGTGCGAACAGGACAACAGCGCAAAATATCGCGCGCTGGAACAAGCTCGCCGACCCGAACGCGATTGAAGTCGACCAGGTGCTGCGTGTGGCGCCCCCGGCGGGGACGGCCCTTGCATCGGCGCCTTCATCGACCGCGCCGGCCCGTACAGGCGGCACGAGTTCTGCGGATACCGCTCCCGCTGTCTCCGGCGGCGCGATCCGGCCCGCCACCAGCATTTCGCTGATCTGGCCGGTCCAAGGCGACGTCATCCGCGGTTTCGACGGCAAGAGTTCGAAAGGTATCGATATTGGCGGCACACCCGGCACACAGATCGTCGCGGCAGCGGCCGGCTCGGTGGTGTATGCGGGAAACGGCTTGCGCGGTTACGGCAACCTGTTGATCGTGAAGCACAACGCCGATTACCTCACCGCTTACGCGCATAATCGCGCGCTGCTCGTGAAGGAAGGCCAGAGCGTCGCGCAAGGCCAGCCGATCGCGGAAATGGGCGACAGCGACACAAACCGCGTGATGCTGCACTTCGAATTGCGCTCCAAGGGCAGTTCGATCGATCCGTCGCGCTACTTGCCACCTCGATGAATGCACCGGCGCACAAACGCGTTCAGCCACGTTCAATCAGTTACAGGGAAGATTCGATGAAAGACAACGTCCGCGCCCCGGCGCCTGGAAAACTGGCCATGATGGCTGCCGTGCTGGTCGCTGCAGCAGCGCTGGCGGGTTGCGCAAACACGGCGAAACGGACTTATTTGCCAACCGGCGATACCGGTTTTGCGATCAACTGCAGCGGCGGCGATGCCAGCACGAGCTGGGCCGAATGCTACAAGAAGGCCGGAGAGATCTGCGGGTCGTATGGTTACGACGTGGTGTCGAAGGACGTAGACAACGGAGCGACATCGGGCGGATCGGTCGCCGGAATTTTTGGCGCGAACGTCAAGAACCGGTCGATGGTGATTCGCTGCAAGCAATAGGACTCGTACGGCTCGCAGCCGCATGATGCTTCACGGCGGCGCCGAGTCGCCTGCCTCGTTCCCGCACGTCTGGAACATGCAGCGAGCAGGCGAGCCGTGCTCCGCGCCACCGCCCCGACAACGGATCGATATGCGACGCGAACACCAGCAAAGAAATCAATGCCAGCGGGCAAACAGCAAGAAAGATCCACAGCGCGGTCATGTTCGAGATCAATTTCGACTGGAGAGATATTCGATAATACCGTTGCAGCAAGAATTTCGCATGACGCACGGCTATCTCGAATATTCGATCGTAACAATTACGTGACGCGGCCTTGGTTGCCGTGGCTTGCGTCTTCCTGGGATCGCACCGTCACACATCGGGTTACGCGTTGAAACAAGTGATCACAATCCAGCAGATTGTTGCGACCTAGAATGACAGCAGCCCGCGCCTCTCTGCGCGAACAGGTACCGCGGGTCAGAAACGCCGATGTGCCCGCATCGGCGTTTCGCCTTTCTCTGCCCACGTCGTCTAGCGGCAAACAAAAGGCCGTTCCAACCTAAGTCGGAAAGGCCTTTTACCTCACTCAACGCTGACTCAATGCGACGCGTGATCGTGGTCATGCTTGTGAGCGCTCGGGTCCTCAGCCGCCTGGCATGCCGGGCAAATGCCCTTGAGTTCGATATCGTCACCCGCCAGTTTGTATCCGCTTGCCTCGACCTGCGATAACAAGCTCTGGCGCAACTGCTTTTGCTGCTGCAATTCGGTCACCCGCCCACATTGCTGGCAAACCACCAGCACGCCATGCTGGCAATGCGTCAGGTCGTGGCAGACCGTGAACGCGTTGATTGATTCGATCCGATGAATCAGTCCCGCCGACAGCAGGAAATCCAGCGCCCGATAAACCGTCGGCGGCGATGCGTTGGGATGCATCGCGCGCATTTCGTCGAGCAGCGTGTAGGCCTTCGTTGCACGTCCGGACGTGAGCAGCAGTTCCAGCACTGTGCGGCGGATGGGCGTGAGCTTTTGACCGCGTTCGCGACAGTAGTCGTCGGCCATGGTGACCGCAGCCTGAAGCGCGTCGGCAGACGAGTGGTCGTGGGACTGGGCGGCGTTGGCGGGCGTGTTCATGGACAAATTATACGCTGCTGCCACGTTCGGACAGGCGACAGGCTCGCGGCATGCAGGCGATCATTGCGGCTGCGCGGAGGGGGCTGCCCTGGCCGGCGCGATGGTCATGTCGGGCGGTGTGGTATCGGTTGGAACGCCCTTGTAGTCGGGCGGGTCCTGAGGTATTACGCGATGCGGCGTTGAATCGGCACATGCCGAGAGAATCAGGGAGCAGGCAAACAGAACGGCGAAGCGCGGCATGGACGGCCCGGAAATAATTCGTTGATTTGGAGAGTGAAGCAGGAAGAGTAAACGATATCGGGAATTGGGACCGGACACGACTGCGCGAACGACAATCAAACCGCGCCAGAAATGGCAAAGGGGTCGCGAGTTGAACTCGTGACCCCTTCATGTGTAACGTGGTCGGAGCGAAAGGATTCGAACCTTCGACCCTCTGATCCCAAATCAGATGCGCTACCAGGCTGCGCTACGCTCCGACAAGAGCGAGACTATAGCGTTTTCCTGATACCGGCGCAATCGAAAACGCTTAATACCGTCAAAAGGAGACACCCCATGAACCTCATTCTCTGGCGTCACGCCGAAGCGGAAGATCAGGCTGCGAGCGACCTCGCGCGCCAGTTGACCGGACGCGGCGTCAAGCAGGCACAGGCGGCCGCGAAATGGCTGAAAAGCCGTATCGATGGCGATGCGCTTTTCCTCGTCAGTCCCGCCACCCGCACCATCCAGACGATGGAAACCTTCGGCGACCGCTATCAGGTAGCGAAGGAAATCGCGCCGGGTGCGTCCGCGCAGGCTGTGCTCGATGCCGCGCAATGGCCGCAAGGCGCGGCGGAAACGGTCGTGGTCGTTGGACACCAGCCAACGCTCGGACGCGTTGCAGCCTTGCTGCTGACCGGTCAGGAAGCCGACTGGACCATGAAAAAAGCAGGTATCTGGTGGTTTCAGGGCCGATCACGCGCGGGCGACAGTCAGATCGTGTTGCGCGCCGTCACGAACCCGGACCTGCTTTAAAGCCGTTCACAGATCAGATCGAGGAGGAGACCAGCCCACGCACTTCATTGAATCGTCACTGTGATGCCATGCGAGCGTCATTCGCGATACTTACATTGTCGGCTATCGGTAATACGTCAGCCAAATCCACTGGGGATTGTCAATGCAGGAATCGACGACGCACGCTTTCGTGAACCCATCGAATGGTACGAGCGGCCCGGACCGCTTGCCCCGCGCCGCCGAGACGGTGACAGCGCAGCACAGGCTGCGGGTATCGTGGGCGCATTCCGAGGCGGAACTTCGCGAGGCGCAACGCCTGCGATACCGCGTGTTCGCCGACGAAATGGGCGCCCAGTTGAAAGGTCCGGCGGGCCTCGACGTCGATACGTTCGATGCCTTCTGCGACCACTTGCTGGTCCGCGATCTGGACACGCTGAAGGTCGTGGGCACATACCGGGTCTTGCCGCCGCACCAGGCCGCGCGCGCGGGCCGGCTCTACGCCGAAAGCGAATTCGATGTCTCGCGCCTCGCCCACCTGCGCCCGAAGCTCGTCGAAGTCGGCCGCTCGTGTGTGCACGCAGATTATCGAAGCGGCGCGGTCATCATGTCCTTGTGGGGCGGCCTCGCCGCATACATGAAGCAGAACGGCTACGAGACCATGCTGGGTTGCGCGAGTGTATCGATGGCCGATGGTGGCCACTACGCCGCCGATCTCTTCGATGGCATGGAGAAGGACGCGTTGACGGCGCTCGAGTACCGGGCGTTCGCGCACACGCCGCTGCCGGTGCAGGAATTGCGCACGGGCGCGAAAGTCACGCCGCCGCCGCTCGTCAAAGGTTATCTGCGCTTGGGAGCCAAGATTTGCGGCGCACCGGCGTGGGACCCGGATTTCAACACGGCTGATTTCCTGACGTTGCTGCGCGTATCCGATATCAACGAACGGTACGCGCGGCACTTCATGGCTGACTGAGCGCCGCGCCGGGATCAAACGCCCGTATAAACCACCCGATACGGCTTGCCGATCTTCTCCCACTCGGCCGCCTCCTGCACGAGGCTGTAGTCGGTCAGCGGATTCAGCGACACCCAGTCGTTGGGCAGCTTTACGTCGAACCCGGCGTTTGTCGCCGTCACCTCGATGGCCGGCAAGCCGACATCGGCCCGCCGTCTGCACAGCAGCGCCGCGAGCCGCAGGCAGAACAGCAGCGTCCAGTCGACATCACGCGCGTGGGAAAGCTTGCCAAGCTTGCCCACATGCCCCAGCACGAGACCGGCAAGGCGCGCCTGATCGGTGCGCGAAAAGCCCGGCATGTCGGCGTGACTTGCGATATACGCCGAATGCTTGTGGTACGCGCTGTGCGAGATGGAAAGGCCGATTTCATGCAGCGCCGCAGCCCATCCAAGGAACATCCTGTTCTCGATACGGCGCTCGGCATCGACGGAAGACGCGCCTTCTTCGAGCTGCTCGTAGAAGCTGATGGCGAGCTTCGCGATCCGCTCCGATTGCGCGCCATCGACGGAATAACGGCGCTTGAATCCTTCCACCGTCACGGTACGCATGTCCTGATGCTGCGTGCGGCCAAGCAGGTCGTAAAGCACGCCGAGACGCAACGCGCCGTCGGTGGTATCGACATAATCGATACCCAGTTCCTCGAAGACGCCCAGCATGATCGACAAGCCACCGGCCAGCACCGGAATACGGTCGGCCTTCAGTGCGATCAGCTTCAGCCGGTTCACGTTCTCGGCCTTGATCAACGCTTTTTTCAGCCGTTCCAGGCCGCCGCGCGAAATGCCGTGCGTGATGCCGGGGTCGTTGAAACCGTTCGCTTCGATCAACTCGGCGAGCGCGCGCGCCGTGCCCGATGATCCGATCGCCTGGTCCCAGCCGGTCTGTTTGTATTCGCTGGAAATGATCTCGATCTCGCGCTTGGCAGCCAGTTCGGCCTGGCGCATGGAGTATTCATCCACATTGCCGGCGGCAAAGAATTGCCGACTATGGCTCACACAACCTATATAAAGGCTTTCCATGTGAATGGGCGTGTAATGCGAGCCGATGATGAATTCCGTCGATCCGCCGCCAATGTCCACCACCAGCCGTTTGCCGGCGCTCGCGGGCACAGAGTGTGCGGCGCCAGCGTAGATCAGGCGCGCTTCCTCGCGCCCCGCAATCACTTCGATGGGAAACCCAAGTGCGTTCTGCGCCTCGGCAAGAAACTCCTCGGCGTTCTTCGCCACGCGCAGCGCGTTGGTCGCGACCGCGCGCACGTGATCGGGATGGAAGTCGCGCAGCCGCTCACCGAAACGCTTCAGCGCGTCCCAGCCGCGCAACTGCGAGGCGCGATCGAGGAATTTGTCGCGTGACAGTCCCGCCGCCAGCCGCACAGGTTCGCGCAGCGCATCGACCTGATAGATCGGGCTTCCTGACGGCGTCTCTTCAACGCGTCCGACGATCAGCCTGAAGCTGTTCGATCCGAGATCTACGGCTGCCAAAAGATGAGGTGAATTGACCATCGATTTTTTAGGTTCCGTAGGGTTGTTCGTGCATTCGCCATGCATGTCCCGGGCCGCAATGAAACTGAATGCGTGCCGCAGTGCGCCAATTTTAATTCCTGGCGGACCGATGTGCTGGTCTGCTGAAAAGCAAATGAAACAAACAGGAGGATAAATCGGTTTTGAGGTGCGCTCGGGCGAATCTCGCCAGGGTCGACCTTACGCACGCCCTGCGTTAAATTCGTGACATCATGAATTCATAAAAACGTCATCATATTGTGGTTCATTCCGGGCGATCCTTGCACATTCCGTTTTTTCGCGCACCTTTAATACTGATGTCCAACCGCTATCCCCTTCTGAACCGCGAACTGGGCATTCTGGGCTTCAACGAACGCGTATTGTCGCAAGCCGCCGATACCGCCGTCCCGCTGCTCGAACGACTCCGCTTCATCTGCATCACCAGCAGCAATCTCGATGAATTTTTCGAAGTCCGCATGGCCGGCATGCAGGAACAGATGCGCGACAAC
The DNA here is from genome assembly GCF_053574605.1 of Caballeronia sp. M23-90. Classification (NCBI taxonomy): domain Bacteria; kingdom Pseudomonadati; phylum Pseudomonadota; class Betaproteobacteria; order Burkholderiales; family Burkholderiaceae; genus Caballeronia; species Caballeronia sp. M23-90. The sequence goes on from NZ_JBSIPA010000064.1 coordinate 11,204, forward strand.
CCGGGCTCGCTTTCACCCGATGGCATGTCGCTGCAGCACGTGTACGACCTAGTGGTCGAGCGCGCACACCGGCTGGTCCACCAGCAATACGCAATGCTGCAGGACATCGTCTATCCCGCGCTCGAAAGCGAAGGCATCTATTTTCATGGCGTCGAGTCATGGACCGAAGCGCAGACCGACTGGGCGCGCGACTACTTTCACAACGAATTGCTGCCCGTGCTGACGCCTATCGGGCTCGATCCTGCGCATCCGTTTCCGCGCGTGCTGAACAAGAGCCTGAACTTTGTCATCGAACTCGAGGGGAAGGACGCGTTCGGGCGGCAGGCGGTCATGGGGATCGTGCAGGCGCCGCGCGCACTGCCCCGGCTCGTGCGCATGCCTGAAGCGCTGTCGGGATATCCGCACGGGTTCGTATTGCTCAGCTCGCTGATGCAGTGCTTTGTCGACCAGTTGTTTCCGCATCTGGTCGTGCTTAGCTGCAACCAGTTCCGGATCACGCGCAACAGCGAATTGTTCGTCGATGAAGACGAAATCACGAACCTGCGCGTCGCGCTGCAAGGTGAATTGCCGGCGCGGCACCTGGGCAATGCGGTGCGCCTGGAGGTATCGGCGGAAACGCCTCCACACATGATTCGAAGGCTTCTGGATGAAAGCGAGCTGAACGACCGCGATTGTTATCGCGTGGACGGGCCGGTGAATCTCGTGCGCCTGATGCAGTTGCCCGAGATGGTCGACCGGCCCGATCTCAAGTTCGTCCCGCACATTCCAGCCGTGCCGAGCGTGATCGCGAATGCGTCCAACATGTTCGATGTCATCGATAAAGGCGACGTGCTTCTGCATCATCCGTACGAGAGCTTTCAGCCCGTGCTGGAGTTGTTGCTTCAGGCCGCCAAGGACCCGCAAGTCGTCGCGATCAAGCAGACGATCTATCGCACGGGAACGGATTCGCCGTTGATGGACGCGCTGATGCAAGCCGCGCGCAACGGCAAGGAAGTGACCGTGGTGGTGGAGCTGCTTGCACGTTTCGATGAAGAGACGAACATCAACTGGGCGTCGCAGCTCGAGGCCGTGGGCGCGCACGTGGTGTATGGCGTGGTTGGCCATAAATGCCACGCGAAGATGATGCTGATCGTGCGGCGCGTGTCGCAGGGCGGCAAGATGATGCTCAGGCGTTATGCGCATCTTGGGACGGGGAATTATCATCCGCGAACGGCGCGTCTTTATACCGATTTCGGCATGATGACGGCGAATCAGGAAGTCTGCGAAGACGTGCATCATGTATTCCAGCAACTCACCGGCATCGGCGGCGAATTGCGTTTGCATCGGCTTTGGCAAGCGCCTTTCACGCTGCATCCGAACCTCATGGAAGCGATTCGCTTCGAGGCCGAAAATGCGCGCGCCGGCAAGAAGGCACGGATCGTCGCGAAGATGAACGCGCTGCTCGAACCCACCGTGATCGGCGCGTTGTATGAAGCGTCCCAGGCGGGCGTGAAGATCGACCTGATCGTGCGCGGCGTGTGTGCGTTGAAACCGGGCGTGGAAGACCTGTCCGAGAACATCACCGTGCGGTCGATTGTCGGGCGTTTTCTCGAGCATCACCGCATCTTCTATTTTTATGCGGGCGGTGAAGAGAAGGTGTATCTATCGAGCGCGGACTGGATGGACCGCAACTTCTTCCGGCGCGTGGAAGTGGCGTTTCCGGTGAACGACCGGCGTTTGAAACGGCGGGTCATTGCGGAAGGTTTGTCGGCGTTCCTCGGCGATAACCAGTCCGCGTGGCTCATGCAAAGCGATGGGCACTACAGGCGGCGACGGCCGGGCAAAGCCATGCGCAACGCGCAGCTCGGGTTGCTTACGAAGTTCTGTTCCTGAAACGAAAGAGAACGCGGCGCGTCAGGCCGCGATCGACTTCCTCAGTGAAGTGCGCGCCGCCGGAAACTTGACCAGGAATGTACTGCCGCGCCCTTCTTCGCTTTTGATTTCCAGGTCCGCGTGATGGCGCTGCAATACATGCTTGACGATAGCGAGACCCAGACCCGTGCCGCCGGTATCGCGAGACCGGCTTCTATCCACACGATAAAACCGCTCCGTCAAACGCGGAATGTGTTCGGCCGGAATGCCGAGCCCGCTATCCCGCACGGAAAATAGCGCGCGGTCACGAACGCGCTGCCACGTGACGTCGATGGTGCCGCCATCGGGTGTGTATCGAATGGCGTTTGTCACCAGATTGCCGAGCGCGCTGACGATCTCGGTTTCAGAACCGGACACGGTGAGCGCTTCGTCGACGTTGAACGTGATCCGGTGCCGGCCGCTCGATAAATTGTCGGCGTCCTCTTCCAGATGACGCAAAACCGCGCGCATGTCGAGCACGTCGTCGCTCGGAGGTTTGCCATCGCCTTCGAGATTGGCCAGCACCAGCAAATCACGCACGATGTTCTGCATACGCGCCGATTGCTGCTCCATCATTTCCAGATAACGTGCACGGTCCGATTCGTTTAGCGGGATCTCGCGCATGGTTTCAAGAAAACCGGACAAGACAGTCAACGGCGTCTTCAACTCATGCGAAACGTTCGCGACAAAATCGCGCCGCATGGAATCCGTTCTCTCCAGCTCGGTTATATCCTGCGTAAGAATCAGCTTGCGATTCTCGCCGTAAGGGAATATCTGCACCGACAACACATGCTGACGGTTCAAGCCCATTCCACGCATGATCAGCACTTCCTCGTAATGCTGCGAGGCAAGGTACCGGACGAAGTCCGGCTGGCGCACGAGATGGGTTATATGCTGGCGCAGGTCGCGTTTTGCATCGAGGCCAAAATGCGTTTCAGCAATGGCGTTGCACCACTCGATCTGATCGGTATCGTCGAGCATCGCAACGCCATTCGGCGACGCCTGAATGCCCTGGATGAACCGCGAATGCTGCTGCTCGACCTGACGCACTTGCGCGTGCCAGCGCTTGGCAAGCTTGTGCAGCCGATAATAAATCTCGCCCCACACGCCCGGTGCGCTCGGCACTTCGCCGTACACGGGCGCGTCGAGCAGACGCCAGAGGCGCTGAGTATGAAAGGTGGTGAACAAGGCTTGCAGGACCAGCATGACGAGCGCAAAACACAGCGCTGTGCGCAAACCAAACAGCGCACCAACGATCACGCTCAATATCGCGAGTAACGCGAGGGACACGAGAGAACGCGTCCAGATGATATTCATGAATTAGCGGATCGAGATAATTGCCACGCGAGCCCACGACCCCTATTGGTCGCGGGTTTCATGCATTACACGAGCGCGCGGATCAAGCGCTCTTGGCCAGCCGGTACCCACTGCCACGAACCGTTTCAATCATAGCATCGCAACCGGCGGGCTTTAAAGCCGCCCGCAAACGCTTGATATGCACGTCCACCGTCCGCTCTTCGACGAACACGTGATCGCCCCAGACCTGATCTAGCAATTGCGTGCGGCTATGCACACGTTCCGGATGCGTCATGAAAAAATGCAGCAGACGGAACTCGGTCGGACCAAGATCCAGCTTGATATCGTCGGGATGACCATTGGAATGCGCCGCCACGCGATGCGTCGCCGGATCGAGACGCAAGCCGTTGATGGCCACCACGTCTTCTGTCAATTGCGGCGCGCGCCGGCGCAATACCGCCTTGATCCGCGCCATCAGCTCTTTAGGAGAAAACGGCTTGGTCACATAATCGTCCGCGCCGATTTCAAGTCCGAGCACTTTGTCCTGCTCGTCACCGCGGGCAGTGAGCATGATGATCGGAATGTGTTTCGTGCGTTCGTTGCCGCGTAATTCCCGAGCAAAGGCGATGCCGGATTTACCCGGCAACATCCAGTCGAGAAGCACCAGGTCCGGCAATACGTCGCTGATCAGGTTTTGCGCCTGCTCCGCGTTATAAGCACGAATGGGGCAATGGCCCGCGTGTTGCAGATTCACCGAAATCAATTCGGAAATCGCGGGTTCGTCTTCTATAACGAGAATGCTGCTGGGCATCGGCACCTCTGTAACCTTCTTCGCGTAAGTGAACTTTTGTCAGTGGGAACTACTTGAATCTCAGCTCAGTGCTTCGCGTTCGAGTTGATCGCGCGACACATGGCGGACATCCGTACCCTTCACAATGTAAATGATGAATTCAGCAATGTTCTTTGCGTGATCGCCGATCCGTTCGACCGCTTTCGCGATGAACAAGTAGTCGAGTCCCGCTGAAATCATGCGCGGATCTTCCATCATGTACGTCACGAGCTTGCGCACGAACGCACGGAATTCTTCGTCGATGGCTTTGTCGTCACGCACGATCTGCGCAGCGGCGACCGTATCCAGGCGCGCGAATGCATCGAGCGCGCGGCGCAAGATGGACACCGCCATTTCGCCGGACAACTTGATTTCCGCGATGTTCACGTTGCGGCCCATGCCGTCTTCGTTGATACGCTTCACGCGCTTGGCGATCTTCTCGGCTTCGTCGCCGGCGCGTTCGAGATTCGTAATGGTCTTCGATATCGCCATCAACAAACGCAAGTCACGCGCAGCCGGCTGACGGCGCGCGATGATGTTGCTGCATTCCTCGTCGATCTCGACTTCCATGGTATTCAGGCGCTGCTCGGCCAGAATCACCTTGTCGGCAATATCCATGTCGAACGCATTGAGCGCCTGCATGGCGTTGATGATCTGCGACTCGACCAAGCCGCCCATTTCCAGCACCTTCGACGAAACCGCGTTCAGATCGGCATCGAATTGGCTCGACAAATGTTTATCGGACATATGTGCTCCTGAAGTCCTTTTTTAGCCCGTTATGCATTCAACCAAAACGGCCGGTGATGTAGTCTTCCGTTTCCTTGCGGGACGGCTTGATGAAGATCTTTTCCGTATCGCCGAATTCGATCAATTCGCCCAGATACATATATGCAGTGTAGTCCGAACAACGCGCCGCCTGCTGCATGTTGTGCGTGACGATGACCACCGTATAGTCGTTCTTCAGTTCGGCGATCAACTCTTCGATCCGGCCCGTGGAAATAGGGTCGAGCGCCGAACACGGTTCGTCGAGCAACAGCACTTCCGGACGGATCGCAATGCCGCGCGCGATGCAAAGACGCTGCTGCTGGCCGCCTGACAAGCCGTAGCCGCTTTGCTGCAGCTTGTCCTTCACTTCGTTCCACAGCGCCGCTTTCGTCAGCGCCCACTCAACGCGGTCGTCCATCTCCGAGCGCGACAGTTGCTCGAACATCTTCACGCCAAACGCGATGTTGTCGTAGATCGACATGGGAAACGGCGTCGGCTTCTGGAACACCATGCCCACGCGAGCACGCAAGAGCGAGATGTCGCGGCGTGTATCGAGCAGGTTGTTGCCGTCCATCAGGATCTCGCCTTCCGCGCGCTGCTCCGGATAAAGCGCGTACATCTTGTTGAACGTGCGCAGCAGCGTGGACTTGCCGCATCCCGACGGACCGATGAACGCGGTCACCTTGTGCTCCGGAATGCGCAGGTTGATGTTCTTCAGCGCATGAAACTTGTTGTAGAAGAAGTTGAGGTTGTTCACCTCGATCTTCGGTTTCATCGATCCAACCGGGGGCGCGTGGTGCGTCGGCTTGAAGCTGCCCGGCACGGCGCCGCGTTCTACTGGGTTCGTGTTCATAGAGGTGGCCGGATTAGCGTTCCGGGTGCTCACATCGCTTGCGACTGTGTTCATGGAAGGGTTTCCGCCTTATTTTTTCGAGAAGATCGAGCGAGCGAGGATGTTCAGACCGAGCACGCCGAGCGTGATCAGGAACACACCGGCCCACGCGAGCGCTTGCCATTGGGGGAACGGGCTCATCGCGAACTTGTAGATGGTGACCGGCAAGTTGGCGACCGGCTGGCTCATGTCCCACGAGAAGAACTGGTTCGACAACGCCGTGAACAAGAGCGGCGCGGTCTCGCCGGTTATGCGGGCGACGGCGAGCAGGACACCCGTCACAATGCCGCTCACCGATGCCTTCAGCGTGATCGATGTCACCATCTTCCACTTCGGCGTACCGAGTGCAAAGGCCGCTTCGCGCAGCGCGTTGGGCACGAGCCGCAGCATGTTTTCGGTCGTACGGATCACGATCGGAATCTGCAGCAGCGCCAGCGCGATCACGCCGGCCCAGCCACTGAAGCGTCCCGAATGTGCCACCACGATCGCATACACGAACAGGCCGATCACAATCGACGGCGCCGACAACAGGATGTCGTTGATGAATCGCGTGACACTCGCAAGCCAGCGCTTGTCGCCATATTCGGCGAGATAGACGCCTGCCAGTACGCCAAGCGGCGTACCAATGAACGTTGCGAGTCCCACCAGCATCAGGCTGCCGACAATCGCGTTGAGCAAACCGCCGCCATCCGTATTAGGCGGCGGCGTGTTCTGCGTGAAGAGTTCGACAGACAAACCGCCCACGCCCAAGCGGACCGTGGTGAAAAGAATCCATACGAGCCACAACAGACCAAACGCCATGGCTGCCAGCGACAACACCAGCGCAATTACGTTCTTGCCGCGCCGGCGGCGCTGCAGCTTGATCCGCGTGGCGGCTTCGCGCTCCGGATTGCCGGAGCCGGGGAATTGCATCGTGGGCTGGCTCATTTTCCGCCCTCCCCTTTTTCAAGGCGAAGCAGCATCAGCTTGGACAACGACAGCACGATGAACGTGATCAGGAACAGGATCAGCCCGAGCTCCATCAGCGCCGATGTATGCAGGCCCGGGCTCGCTTCAGCAAATTCGTTCGCAAGCGCCGACGTAATGCTGTTGCCCGGGGAAAACAGCGAGACGTTATCGAGCAGATTCGTATTGCCGATCACGAACGTCACCGCCATCGTCTCGCCGAGTGCGCGGCCCAGACCGAGCATCACGCCGCCAATCACACCAGTGCGCGTGAACGGCAACACGATCTTCCACATCACTTCCCAGGTCGTGCAGCCGATCCCGTACGCCGACTCCTTGAGCAGCACGGGCGTGACCTCGAACACATCGCGCATCACCGCCGCGATGTACGGAATGATCATGATCGCGAGGATCACGCCCGCACACAGAATACCGATACCGATGGGCGGCCCCTGGAAGAACCGGCCGATAAACCAGACATTGCCGAGCAAATGGCCGAGCGGCTTCTCGAAGTACGTCGCGAAGATGGGCGAGAAGACGAGCAGACCCCACATGCCATACACAATCGAAGGAATTGCCGCGAGCAATTCGATCGCAACACCCAGCGGCCGGCGCAGCCATGCAGGCGCGAGCTCGGTCAGGAAGAGCGCAATGCCGAAGCTCACCGGCACGGCAATGATCAAGGCAATGATCGATGTAGCGATGGTGCCGTAGATAGGCACAAGCGCGCCAAAGGCATCCGCTTGCGGATCCCACTCGGAGCGCCAGAGAAAACTGAGACCGAATTTTTGCAGCGTAGGCAGCGAAGCCACCACCAGCGACACGATGATGCCGCCCAGCAGTAACAGTGTAATTACAGCAGCAAGCCGTGTCAGGCTGCCGAAAACGATATCACCGAGTTGTCCCGGAGCACGCTGGGCGCGGCTTGCGGGCGGAGTCGATGCGAGGTTGATGTCCGACATGGGAGCCTTCGGAAGGACCGCGCGGCGGATGCCGCGCGGCATAACGGACTAAAAAGCCAGAACGTGTTGCTTGATGCCTGAATGCAACTTACTGCACGACTGCCTTGCCCGACGCGTCCTTGACCTTCGCCTTCCACTGCGTTTCGATTTCGGCGGTCACCGACTCAGGCAGCGGGATGTAATCGAGATCGTTCGCAGCTTGCGTACCGTTCTTGAACGCCCAGCCGAAGAACTTCAGCGTTTCCGCGCCCTGTGCTTCCTTTTCCTGCGTCGTGTGCAGCAACACGAACGTGGCGCCGACGATCGGCCATGCGTCCTTGCCCGGCTCATTCGTCAGGATCTGGTAGAACGACTTCGACCAGTCTGCGCTTGCTGCCGCTGCCTTGAACGTTTCCGTCTTCGGCTCGACCACGGCGCCTGCTGCGTTCTTCAAGTCGACGTACGTCATCTTGTTCTGTTTAGCGTACGCCCATTCCACGTAACCGATCGCACCCGGCAAACGCTGGACGAATGCAGCAACGCCGTCGTTACCCTTGCCGCCCGTGCCCGTCGGCCAGTTGACCGTCGAGCCTTCGCCTACCTTGCTCTTCCACTCGGCGTTCACCTTGGACAAGTAGTTCGTCCAGATGAAGCTCGTGCCCGAACCGTCGGCGCGGCGCACCACGGCGATGTCGGTATCCGGCAGCTTGACCTTCGGGTTCAGCGCGGCGATCGCCGGGTCGTTCCACTTCTTGATCTTGCCGAGATAGATGTCGCCGAGCAGTTCACCCGACAACGTCAGTTCGCCCGGCTTGATGCCCGGAACGTTGATCGTCGGCACCACGCCGCCAACCACTGTCGGGAACTGGAAAAGCCCCTGCTTTGCCAGTTCATCGTCTTTCAAAGGTGCGTCCGAGCCAGCGAAATCCACCGTCTTTGCGATGATTTGCTTGATGCCGCCCGACGAACCGATACCCTGGTAATTGACCTTGCCGCCGCCCGACTTCTGGTACGTATCGGCCCATTTCGTGTAAATCGGTGCTGCGAAGGTGCTGCCCGCGCCGGTGATGTCGGCAGCTTGTGCTGACAAGGCAAACATTGCGCCGACGATGCCTGCGAGCGCGGTGTGCATCAATTTCATGTGATCTCCAGGGTTGTGAGCAAGTGGCTCGACACCGCGAAGAATAGGGTCTCTGTGTGACACTTCGATGACGAACGATGAAGCCAGCGTGACAACGTGCTTACGGGTTGAAAGTTTTACTTATGAGCCTGGACGCATACGTTTGCTGTGCTTTTGGGCGTGCGCATGAAAAAATGCCACGGTTTTCGCCGTGGCATTGTTGTTTGACGCGGACGCGTCTGCAAAACTCAGGTCGTTGCTTCCTTCACGACCTTGGCAATGTTTTCAGCGTGTCTGACCGCTTCGGTCTGCGACGCCGCCTCGACCATGACGCGCAACACCGGCTCGGTTCCTGAGGCGCGGATCAGTACGCGTCCCTTCGATTCAAGCTCGCGCTCGGCATCGGCGATAGCGCGGCTGATCGCGTCGCTGCTCTTCCAGTCCGCGCCGGGGCTCATGCGCACGTTGATCAGCTTTTGCGGGAACAGGCTCACGCCTTCCAGCAAATCTGCCAGCGCCCGGCCGCTGCGCTTGACCGCTGCGAGCACGAGCAGTGCGGAGACAATACCGTCGCCCGTTGAATGCCGGTCCAGCGACAAGATGTGGCCCGAGCCTTCCGCGCCCAGGACCCAGTTGTTTTCGCGCAGCTTTTCGAGAACGTAACGGTCACCCACCGCCGCGCGCACGAACTTCACGCCGGCTTGTTTAAGCGCCACTTCCACGGCCATGTTCGTCATCAGCGTGCCGACGGCGCCATCGATCTTTCCATCGGTCGCGATCCGGTCATTGACCAGCACATAGAGCAATTCGTCGCCGTTGTACAAACGACCGGACGCATCGACGATCTGGAGCCGGTCGGCGTCGCCATCGAGTGCAATGCCGATATGCGCCCGATGCTCCTTCACCGCTTTCACGAGCGCGTCGGGAGCGGTCGCGCCCACGCCGTCGTTAATGTTGAAGCCATTTGGCGACACACCGATGGTCACCACCTCCGCGCCGAGTTCATGGAAGACCTGCGGCGCGACGTCGTACGCGGCGCCATGCGCGCAGTCGACTACGAGCTTCAGCCCATGCAAATCGAAACTCGCTGGGAAGGTGCTTTTGCAGAATTCGATGTAGCGGCCGCGCGCATCGTCCAGCCGGCGAGCCTTGCCGAGCAGTTCGGAAGGTGCGCAGGACATGGGTTCGTCGAGCTGCGCTTCGATCTGCAACTCGACTTCGTCAGGGAGCTTGTTGCCATCGGCGGAGAAAAACTTGATGCCGTTGTCGTAATACGGGTTGTGCGAGGCGCTGATCACCACGCCTGCGGCGAGGCGCAACGCGCGTGTCAGGTACGCGACGCCCGGCGTCGGAATCGGACCGGCCAGCATGACGTCGACGCCTGCCGCTGAAAATCCCGATTCCAGCGCCGCCTCGAGCATATAGCCGGAGACCCGCGTGTCCTTGCCGATCAACACAGTCGGCCGGTTGCCGCGTTGCGCCCACTGATCCGCACCCGCCAGCACCTTGCCGGCGGCGTAACCAAGCCGCAATACAAAATCGGGCGTGATCGGGGATTCACCCACCTTGCCGCGAATGCCATCGGTTCCAAAATATCGACGTGCCATGTTCTTGTTCGTTTCCTCGCGCTGAACGCGCTTCATCTATTTGTGTGTTGATTCGTGCATAGTGCGCGCCGTCTTGCCTTGGCGCTACTGCGAGCGGTTGGCAGCCTCCCGGACTGCTTGCCAGACCTTGAGCGCATCGGCGGTCGCCGCGACATCGTGCAA
>NZ_JBSIPA010000650.1:0-2734 GCF_053574605.1 Caballeronia sp. M23-90
TCTGTGCTCGCGCAAGAGACGCCGGCCGCCGCGCCCGCGCCAACGTCCACGTTGCCGGCGATCAATATCAACGCGCAGACGGACCGCACGACCTACGATACGAGCCGCTCGAAGACCGCGACCAAAACCAGCACCTCGCTCATGGATGTGCCGCAAACTGTCACCGTGGTGCCGCGCGCGCTCATCGAAGAACAGAACGCCACCTCGATTCAGCAGGCGTTGCGCAACGTGCCCGGCGTGGGCTTCTCGGTCGGCGACGGGCAGCGTGATCAAGTCACGATTCGCGGGTTCAGCAGCATCACGGACCAATACGTCGATGGCATTCGCGACGACTCGCTGTACTACCGCGACCTCTCCAACGTGCAGAGCGTGGAGGTCTTGAAGGGACCCGCTGCGGTGCTGTACGGGCGCGGTTCAGCGGGCGGGCTGATCAACCGGACGCTGAAGAAACCCGAAGCCGATCCGCAGCAGGAAGTCGGTGTGTCGCTTGGAACCGAGGGCGAACGTCGTGGCGAATTCGATATTGGACTGAATGCAAACGACGCAGCACGTTTTCGCATAACGGGCGCCGGCGAGAACTCCAACAGCTTTCGCGATCAGTTCCAGTTAAACCGCCAGGCGATAGCGCCGTCGGCTCAATTCAAGCTCGATGCCAACACCACGCTCAATCTCGAAGCCGATTACCTGCATGACCGCCGAACCTCGGACCAGGGCCTGCCCGCTTATCTCGGGCGGCCGGTCGACGTGCCGCACAACACGTACTATGGCTCGGCGAATGCTGCGAACACGTCGTATAACGACATCACGGTGGAAAGCGCGACGGCGTCGCTGGACCACCGCTTCAACGACTCGCTGTCATTCCATGCAGCCGTACGCACGTATGACTTCTCGCTCGAGCGCAAGAACTACGTCAACTACGAACCGATCAAGACAGCCGCGAATCCGGTCGTGACGCTCGACGAGTCGACGCGTTTTCGCAACGATCATGGCGTTGACGGCATGTTCGAACTCACGCAGAAAGCCACGCTGTTCGGCATGAAAAACGAGGTCTTGTATGGCCTGGAATTATCGCAACAGCAAAAGTTCGACACCATCTACACGAACAAGAACGTCGCGACTTACAACCTCTTCAATCCGCAACAAATCGATCTTCCCGGCATCAAGCCCGGTACCCTTGCGAGCACCAATGGCTCGACCGTAATCGGCATTGCCGGGCTATATGCGCAGGACCTGATTTCGCTGACCGAACACTGGAAAGTGCTTGCCGGACTGCGCTTTGATTACATCGACCAGACGCGCCGCGACTATACGGCAGCGGGCGTGAACCTCGCGCGTACGGATCGTGCGTGGAGCCCGCGGGTGGGCTTGATGTACGAGCCGCTGGAGTGGGTGACGTTGTATGGCACATATAGCCAGTCGTTCTCGCCGCTGGCGGATACGCTCATCAGCAACGGCGTGGTCGCTAATGCGTCCACGCTCGAGCCGCAAAAGACCACGAGCTTCGAAGTGGGTTCGAAGTTAGACCTCGGCGGACACGCGAGCGCGAGCGTCGCGTTGTTCGACATGAAGCAGACCAACCAGCAGATCGCCGATCCGACGAATCCGTCGTTCTCGCTGCCTATCGGCACGCAGCATTCGCGCGGTGTGGAGTTGTCGTTTGCGGGGGAGGTCGCGCCGAAGTGGTCCGTGTTCGGCGGCTATACCTATTTGAACGGGAACGTGCAGGGTTCGCCGCAGGCAACCGCTGCAGGCATCTCGCTGCACGACAGCACCCCCGGTCTCTCGCCGCGGCATAGCGCGAGCATCTGGATCAAGCGCGATCTGCCTTACGGCTTTTACGTAGCGGGCGGCAGCCAGTTCCAGTCGGCGCGCTTCACGTCGGCAAGCGACCTGGTCACGTTACCGTCCTTCGTGACCTTCGACCTTGGCGCCGGTTATCACGGCAAGAAGGTCGACGTCACGTTGACGCTCGATAATCTCTTCAACCGCAACTACTTCATCTCCGCGCACGGCAACGCGGACATGAGCAACATGCCAGGCGATCCGCGCACCTTCACGGTGTCGGCGCGCTGGCGGATGTAATCGTTCGAAGCGGCAGCGCGATGCATTGCGCCGCCGCTTTTTGCGCGCTTGTTTATCCTCGGCCCACGAAGGGCATCTTCGCCGGCATGACCGTGTGGAACAGAATGTTTGCCTCCAGCGGCAAGCTCGCCATATAACGCACGGATTGCCCGACAATGTTCACATCGAGCATCGGCTCAGCGGCAATTTCTCCATTTGCCTGCGGCACACCCTTCGCCATGCGCGCGGCGAGATCGGTCTGCGCATTGCCAATATCGATCTGGCCCACCGCAATGTCGTACTTCCGGCCATCGAGCGAGGCGGATTTCGTCATGCCTTCAACAGCGTGTTTGGTCGCGGTGTACGCAATGGAATTGGGTCGCGGCGATGTCGCCGATATCGAACCGTTGTTGATGATCCGGCCGCCCATTGGCGTTTGCGCGCGCATCACGCGGAAAGCTTGCTGGATGCAATAGAACATGCCGTTGAGATTGATATCGATGACCGATTTCCACTGCTCGACGGTCCAGTCCTCGAACGGCCCCGGCGGGTTCGATACGCCCGCGTTGTTGAAGAGCAGATCGACGCGGCCATACGTGTCGACCGCCGTGGCGAACAGTTTCTTCACGGCTTCGGGATCCGCCACGTCGCAGGGGCAGGGCAGCACGCGGCA
>NZ_JBSIPA010000651.1:0-2712 GCF_053574605.1 Caballeronia sp. M23-90
TCGGCATCGGTTGCGGCCCGCGCGTCGGCGGGACCGCTGTCGGCGACTTGCGCAATGGATTCGCCTGTAGCCGGGTTCGAGACGCTGAAGCGGGCGTGATCGGCGGCCTCGAGCCATTTGCCATCGATAAAGTTACCCGACTGGATCAGTTCTTTCAGTTCGTATTGGCGGTTCATGTTTCCCTCCGGATTCGCGCGGCCCGCGCAGTCGTGCGCGTGGCCGGCATCGGTAATGTTCGGGGTGAATAGCGTTGCCTGCATCTTGTCGATGCAACCGGTCGACAAATCAGTCGTGGTTCTGCGAAAACAGGGATTCGAGCGGGTAATGAGTTTTGACGAACGGCGATTTGATGATCACGAAGCTGAAGTATTTCTCGATACCGATATTGCGTTCGAGCAAACCTTCGATGATGCTTTGATAGTGGCTGACGCTGCGGGTGACGAACTTGAGCAGGTAATCGTAGCCGCCGCTTGCAAGATGACATTCCACGATTTCATCCACGTCGCGAATGGCGTCCACGAACTTGATGAAGTCCTCCCGGCGATGATCCGCCAGCGTCACTTCGGTGAACACGATCTGCACGTCGCCGAGCTTTTCGAGCTGGATCTGCGCGCCGTAACCGACGATATACCCCGCTTTTTCCAGCCTCTTCACCCGGATGAGGCAGGGGCTGGACGAAAGCCCCACAGCGTCCGCAAGCTCGACGTTCGTTATGCGACCTTTCTTTTGCAACTGCGAAAGAATGCGCAAGTCTATGCGGTCGAGTTTGCAGTCGCTGCTCATGATGGGTGTGGCTCCGGCGGGAAGATTGTCGTGAGAAGCGAGACGATCTTATCACGCAGATTTGCGGCAAAACGGTTCCGCCATCAGGCTGTGACCGCTGGTTGCGTCTTCAATGCGGCGCGCATATCGGCTTCGTTGAGCACGTCGTCGAGCGTCTTTGCAAGGCGCTCGAACATCTGGTCGAAATCGCTGTCCGTGAAGCTCAATGCGGGCGCAAAGCCGAGAATGTTGTCGCCGAAAGCGCGGAAGACAAGCCGGTTTTTGTATGCCGCGGCAGCAATCCGTTCCGAAAGTTTCAGCGATGCATCGAAACCTTGTCGCGTGGTTTTATCGGAGACGAGTTCCAGCGCGCCAAGCAACCCGCGATGGCGCGAGTCGCCCACGAGCGGATGATCGAGCAGCGCGTCGAGGCCCGCCGCGAAACGCGGACCATGCGCCACGCCGTTCGCGAGCACGCCGCCTTCGTGATACAGGCGCAGCACTTCCAGACCGATCGCCGCGCTCACCGGATGCGCGGAATACGTGTGTCCATGTCCGACGATCGCGCTCGCGTCACCGTCGGCGATTCCCTGATAGACGGCGTCGGACATCAGCACGGCGCCCATTGGCGCATAGCCCGAGGTCAGGCCCTTTGCAACGGTCATCAGGTCCGGTTGCACGTCCTCGGCCTGGCACGCGAACAGCGGGCCGGTGCGGCCAAAACCGGTGATGACTTCATCGGCGACAAAGAGGATATCGAGCTTGCGGCACGCTTCGCGCATGGCTTTGAGCCAGCCGGCCGGCGGCACGATCACGCCGCCCGATCCCTGGATCGGCTCGCAGAAAAACGCGGCTACGTTGTCGGCGCCGATCTCGGCAACCTTGGCTTCGAGCGCGGCGACGGATGCGGCGATCAGCGCGGCGTCATCGGGGAAATCGTTGCGGTACGCATAGGGCGAAGGAAGATGATGCTGGGTCGGCAGCGGCAGGTCGAAGTTGCGATGAAACGCGGGCAACGCCGTCAGGCCCGCGCCGACAGAAGACGACCCGTGGTACCCGCGATGCAGTGCAATGATGTGCTTCTTGGTCGGCCTGCCGGTTGCGTTGAAGTAATGTGTGATGAAACGGATTGCGGAATCGACTGCATCCGAGCCGCCGAGCGTGAAATACACATGCTGCAGGGATTGCGGCGACACTTCGACCAGCTTCTGCGCCAGTTCGATCGCAGGGGCCGAGCCGAAGTGAAAGTAGCTCGTGGCGTAGGGCAGGCGGCTCATCTGTTCGGTCGCCACCTTGACGATACTTTCCTGTCCGTAGCCTACGTTCACGCACCAGAGGCCGGAGAAGCAGTCGAGCAGTTCGTTGCCGTCGGCATCGCGCAGGTAGGCACCCTTTGCGGACTCGAGCACAGTGACGCCGCGGGCTTCGTGTGCGCGGTAGTTGATGACCGGATGAATCAGATGCTTGCGGTCGGCTTCAATGAGCGATTTGATCGACATGGTTTTCTCGGACGCTGGATGGGCTATTGACTGCTCCAATATTACTCATGGACGGCCATTGCCTGACGCGCTAAAAAATTCCCCAAAGCACGCGGATGTCGCGTTTCACAGGCTCCGCGCAGCATTTTCTGCGGCGCGGGCCTTCGAGGTGCGTTTGAGGTGCGCTTGGTGAGCTGTCTTAGGCGAGCTGTCTGGCCGGTCAATAACCCCGGCTGCGATCGACCTGCCCGATCAGCGGCAGGCCTCGTTCGTGGCGCCGCAGATTCTCCAGGACGGTCTCGACCGCGCCTTCGGGACGCGTCGCGCTGGCAATGTGCGGCGTGATCGCATCCGGATTATGTGAAGCACAAGTCCATCGATGAACTCGCCGCACAACTGATCTTCGATGTCGGCGGCGCAGATGAAAAGCCCGATGTGCTCGCCGGCATGATCGGCGAGATTGGTGTGTCGG
>NZ_JBSIPA010000652.1:0-2691 GCF_053574605.1 Caballeronia sp. M23-90
TTGTTCCGCAACGCCATCGGCGAGGTCGAACCGCTGAACGTGGCGGCGCGCGTACCGTTGCCGCGCGTGCCTCCGTCGCCTTTGCCGCTGCAGACGCGGCTCGACGAAGAAGCCGTGCTGCACGAAGCCCTCTCGGACGAATACGACCCCGAAAGCCTCCTCGATACCGACGATTCCCTCTCCTACTGCCGCCACGGCGTACGCGAGGAAGTCGTGCGCAAGCTCCGGCGCGGCGCCTGGATCGTGCAGGCGCAACTCGATCTGCACGGCATGCGGCGCGAGGAAGCGCGCGAGGCGTTATCGGAATTCATCCGGGAAGCGGTGAAACGTGGCCTGCGATGCTTGCGCGTGATTCATGGCAAAGGCCTTGGATCCGTTGGGCGCGAACCCGTGCTCAAAGGCAAGGTCCGCGCGTGGCTGGTGCAAAAGGAAGAAGTGATCGCGTTCTGTCAGGCGCGTCCTCACGATGGCGGTGCCGGCGCCGTGCTGGTGCTGCTGAAACCGGGCGGGACGCCACATCATCACGGGCACCCGCAAGACCACGATGCCCGCAGCCATCGCGATCCGCGTGAGAGGTCCTGACGGTGCATCCCAGGCTCACGCTGGCAATCTCCATCATGGAGGGGCTCGCGATCTTCGCGTATGCAATCTCGGGGCTGATCGAAGCGAGAAAGCGCCGGCTGGATGCCGTCGGCGCCTTCCTGGTCGCGCTCGCAACGGCATTCGGCGGCGGGACCGTGCGCGACGTCCTGCTTTCGCGCCGGCCGTTCTATTGGGTCGAGCATCAGGATTACGTCATCATCATCTTCGCGCTGGCGCTCACGGCACCGATGGTCCTGCGCCTCACGACCCGCTTGTTCGACCAGCGCGCCTTGCTGGTCGCCGATGCCATCGGCCTGGGTTTGTTCAGCATCTCGGGCACGTCCATCGCGCTCGATGCACAAATGCCTGCGTTCACCGCGGCCTTGATGGGCGTGGTGACAGGCGTTTTTGGCGGCATCATCCGGGACGTGCTGTGCAACGAGGTCCCGCTGATCCTGCGCGACTCCCGGCCTTACGCCGTGTGTGCGTTCGCGGGATGCTGGCTGTATCTCGGACTCGATGCAATGGGCGTCCTGGGCGTCTATAACGTGTTGTTTTCGACAGCGTTCATTCTCGTGGCGCGGCTGGTGACGCTGAAACTGGACGTGCGGCTGCCTCATTAATAGACTGCGAACCGGGCCGTCAGCCGCGCTTAAACCCGGCCGAATGGCCAACGCTCGCCGCCGTTAATTTCCGGCGCCTGTCGATTTGCTACAATCCGACTTCGATTTTCGGCTTACTGACGGCAATGAACACGTCATTGCGTCCCGTCGTTGCGCTAGTCAATAAGTCAACTCCACCCTCAACGGTCGATCGACCCGCAGACTGAAAATGAACATCGAGCAAGCGCGTTTCAACATGATCGAACAGCAGATCCGTCCCTGGGATGTGCTGGACCAGGACGTCCTGAACCTGCTGTCGATCGTCAAGCGTGAAAATTTCGTCCCTGCCGCGTACCGGAACATCGCGTTCGCGGATCTCGAGATTCCGCTGCCGGCCGGCCAGCACATGCTGTTTCCGCGCGTCGAAGCGCGTGTGTTGCAGGAACTGGCTGTGAAAAAGCACGAGATCGTGCTCGAAATCGGCGCAGGCTCGGGCTACATGGCAGCGCTGCTCGGCGCGCGCGGCCGCTCGGTGACGACGGTTGAAATCGAACCCGAACTCGCCAAACTGGCCGAAGACAATCTGGCGGCCAACGGTGTGTCGAATGCGCAAGTTGCAGTCGGCGACGGCGCACGCGGCTGGAACTCGGGCGAGACCTTCGACATCATCTGCGTCTCGGGCGGTTTGCCGGTCATGCCGCAGGAATTCCTCGACCAGTTGAAGATTGGCGGCCGGCTGGCGGCGTTTGTTGGCAGCGCGCCGGTCATGAAGGCGCAGATCATCACGCGCGTGGATGAAAAACAGTTCCGCGTCGCCGATATCTTTGAAACGCTGATCGGGCCGCTCAAGAACGCTGTACAGCCTTCGCGCTTCAAGTTTTAAGTTTTCCCCGGAAATCCGGACTCGTGCGGGGTGAACCGTTCGGGTCCGATGCTTCCAAACGGCAAACTCAGACAGCATACCGGTGAGCAAATCTGCTCGCCGTTGCCTGCTGCTTTCAACGGAATCCCATGCAAAATCTGTCCGCACCCGAACTGGCCGAATGGCTCGCCGATTCATCGCGCCCCGCCCCTGTCCTGCTCGACGTCCGCGAACCGTGGGAACTCGAAACGGCCAAGATGGCCAACATTGTCGCCATCCCGATGCGCGACATCCCTGCCCGCAGCGAAGAACTGGACGACGAAGCGCAGATCGTCTGCATCTGCCACCACGGCGCCCGTAGCGCGCAAGTCGGCATGTTCCTGGAATCGCGTGGCTTCACGCAGGTGTACAACTTGTTTGGCGGTATCGATGCCTGGTCAAAGCAAGTCGATCCGGCCATCCCCACGTATTGATTCGACGCTGTATTCAGTCATCACGGAATCTCCATGCGCCCGATGTTTGCGCTGGCGCTGTCCAGCATCAGCGCCGGGTTAGCGTGCTCACCGGCCATGGCCGTGGGCCTCGATCAGCTCTATGACGAAGCGCTCAACACCGACGCGCAGCTTCAGAGCGCGCGGGCAAGCA
>NZ_JBSIPA010000653.1:0-2683 GCF_053574605.1 Caballeronia sp. M23-90
TACATGAGGGCCCGCGGTTGTTGACCGCCTTGCCGCCTGACCCGGGCACGACCGGAGCGAGGCGCACGCCGGATCCTTGGAAGTCACCCGGCGACCACGAAAGTTGATTGTTGAAGCGATAAATGCGGCGAACGTGGCGGATGTCGAAGCCTGCGCACCCTAGCCAAGTATTTGAAAGCGCCCTTGAAGGCAAAGAGACCATGTCTGAAACTCCCATCGATCCGCACAAGCGTCAATACGCTCATTGCCTGCCCTTCGGCGCCCATCTCACCGATGCCGGCCACACGCGCTACCGGTTCTGGGCGCCATCGCTCGATTCGGTCCAGCTCGAGCTGTACGACGACGACCAGAAACCCACGCTGACGCAGATGAACCCGACCGGCGACGGCTGGTACGAAGCCCTGGCCGAAGGCGGCGCGGGTACCCGCTACCGGTATCGCCTGAGCGACGATCTGGCCGTACCCGATCCCGCATCACGCTTTCAGCCAGAGGATGTTCACGGCCCGAGCGAGGTCATCGACCCGCGTGCGTTCCGCTGGGAAAACACGGAATGGCATGGTCGTCCGTGGGAAGAAACCGTGCTGTACGAACTGCACGTGGGCACGCTCGGCGGTTACGCCGGCGTGACCAGGCAACTCAAGGATCTCGCGCATCTAGGTGTGACGGCCATCGAACTGATGCCGCTCAATGATTTCAGCGGTACCCGCAACTGGGGCTACGACGGCGTGCTGCCGTATGCGCCCGATTCGGCGTACGGCACGCCGGATGAATTGAAGACGCTTATCGATACCGCGCACGGTCTCGGCCTGATGGTCTTCCTCGACGTGGTCTACAACCACTTCGGCCCGGACGGCAATTTCCTGAGCGCGTACGCAAAGACGTTTTTCCGCGAAGGCGTAAACACCCCATGGGGTCCGGCGATCGATTTCGAGCGTCCGCAAGTGCGCGATTTCTTCTTCGATAACGCCATCTACTGGCTCAACGAATATCGTTTCGATGGCTTGCGCCTCGATGCCGTGCACGCCATCAACGACGACGAATGGCTGCGCGAGCTGTCGGACCGCGTGCGTTCTTCGGTGGAACATGGGCGGCACGTGCATCTTGTGCTGGAGAACGAGCACAACACGTCCAATCTCCTGGAATCGCATTTCAACGCCCAGTGGAGCGACGACTCGCACAACACGCTTCACGTGCTGCTGACCGGCGAGGATGAAAGCTACTACGGCGCGTACAGCAAAGAGCCGATCCAGAAACTCGCCCGCGTCCTGAGCGAAGGTTTTGTGTATCAAGGCGAGCCCTCGCCCATTCACGACAACAAACCGCGCGGCGAGCCGAGCGGCCATCTGCCGCCGAGCGCATTCGTGATGTTCCTGCAGAATCACGACCAGGTCGGCAACCGCGCAATGGGTGAACGCCTGCGAACATTGACTTCCGAAGACGCGCTTTACGCAGCGACAGGCCTGATGCTGTTGTCGCCGCAAATCCCGATGCTCTTCATGGAAGAACAGCACGGTTCCACGCAACCCTTCCTGTTTTTCACGGACTATCACGACGAACTGGCCGATGCCGTGCGCGAAGGCCGCCGCAAGGAATTCGCGAAGTTCACCGCATTCACCGACGAAAAACGCCGTGCGCAAATCCCGGATCCGAACCATATCGACACGTTCAGGATGTCGTCGCCGGATGAGTCCAGGCTCGCCCCCGATCACAACGACTGGCTGCATTTCTACCGTTCGGCGCTGGCCGTACGCGCGAAGTTGCTGATGCCGCGTCTGAAGGGTTCAAAGGCGCTGGGCGCAGAGGTTATTGGCGAGAAGGCGGTCGTGGCGAACTGGCGTCTCGGCGATGGCAGTACCTATTCCGTCGCGTTGAATCTCGGCAAGGAAGCCGTGAAGCTCACCGGTCATCCGCCTGGCAAGGTCGTCTTCGAAACCCCGGCTCGCGCACGCGATGCCGCGGACAAGGGCGAGCTCGGCGCCGAGACTTTTATGGCGTGGCTGACAGGCGATTTCGCCGATGCCGCGTTCAATCATGACGCCCGCCGCGTCAAAGCTTCGGGGAAAACCTCGTGAGCACGATCACCACACCGCCGGCCACGTCCGGCCAGACACCCCCGCCGCCGAGTCCAGTGGAGGCGCTTGCCATCAAGGCCGGCTTCGAAGTCGAGTGGCAGGACGCACACAAGCAAACGCAGCGCGTGCCCGAAGCAACGCTGACCGTCCTGCTGGAACGACTAGGTTTGCCCTGCGGCAACGCCGCGCAGCTGAAACAAAGCACCGCCACGCTCGATGCCGAATTGACCGGCCGCAAGCTTCCACCGCTGATGACCGCCGAGGTCGACCGCGCCATAGCGCTGCCGGTCGCCGCCGTGAAAACGGGCGCACGGTATCGGATAGAGCTGGAAAGCGGCGCTGTCATCGACGGACGGTTCACGTCGCCGCGCGGCGAAACGGCGTTGCTCTCGCCGATCTCCGAGCCGGGTTATCACGCGCTCATGATCAACGAGCAGCGCACCACGCTCGCGGTCGCCCCGGCACGTTGCTATACCGTCGATGACGCCTGGCGCGCGATCGAATCCAACGCAAAAAAAGCGCCGCCCATGTGGGGCATCGCCACGCAGGTTTACGGATTGCGGCGCACGGGCGATGGCGGTGTCGGCGATTACACGGCGCTGGCTACCCTA
>NZ_JBSIPA010000654.1:0-2670 GCF_053574605.1 Caballeronia sp. M23-90
TGGCGCGCTCGGTGGGCGTTCCGCCCGCGCAAGCGACGCAATCGCTCTCAGCGTTTCGCAACGTGAAGCGGCGCATGGAAGTGAAGGGTAGCGTCGACGGCGTGACCGTGTACGATGACTTCGCGCACCATCCGACTGCCATCGAAACGACGGTGGCTGGATTGCGAACTCGTATCGGCGGGAAGAACCGGATTCTGGCCGTGCTGGAACCGCGTTCGAACACCATGAAACTCGGCACCATGAAAGCGCAACTGCCCGCCAGTCTCGCGGGCGCCGACCTGATCTTCGGCTACGGCGCGCACGAAGGCCGCGACAAGCTCGGCTGGGATCTGCAAGCGGCGTTGAGCCCGCTCGGCGACAAAGCCCGCGCGTTCGACGACCTCGCGCTCCTGGTGAAGTCGGTCGTCGCGGCGGCGAAACCGGGCGATCATGTGCTGGTCATGAGCAATGGCGGCTTCGGCGGCGTGCACCAGAAATTGCTGGATGCATTGTCGGCGCGTCCTGCCACGAAGGAGCGTGAGTGATTCTCTATTTGCACGGCTTCCGGTCATCGCCGCAATCGTTCAAGGCTCGATTGATGCGCGCGCGGCTGGAAGAACTCGGACTCAGCCAAGAATGGTGCTGTCCCGTGCTGCCGGTTTCACCGCGCGATGCCATCGCGTTGGCCGAATCACTCGCCGCGCAGGCAATCGGCCAAGACATCACGCTGGTCGGCAGTTCGCTTGGCGGGTTCTATGCAACGTGGCTCGCCGAAAAGCACGGTTGGCGCGCCGTGCTGCTGAACCCGGCGGTCGTGCCGCAGGAAGACTTGAGCGCGTATATCGGCGAGCAGCCGTTGTGGCATGGCGGCGGAAGTATCGTGGTCGAGCCGTGGCATATCGATGAATTACGTGCGCTTTCTGTACCATCGATCACGCAGCCGGAGCGCTACTATCTGATAGCCGCCACGGGCGACGAAGTGCTCGATTACCGCACCATGCTCGAGCACTATCCCGGCGTGCGAACCACGCTGATCCAGGGCAGCAATCACGCCATCAGCGACTTTTCCAGTTATCTGGATGACGTGCTGGCGTTCTGCGCAGTCCAGCCGCCGGCAGCCGCGGCCTGAATCTTTTCAAGCGCATCCATTTTTCGTTGGCCTGGCGCTTGGCAACCGGGGAACACGCCCGCCTGCACGCCATGCCGACCAACAGTCTTTCGAGAGTACTGAGTGAACGTTTTTTTCGAGGAATCGGGTAGTTTCAAGGCCGGCGCTGTTTTGTCGAAGGCAAACGATGCATTCCAGGTCGAATTGCCGGGCGGACGGCGCGCGAAGGTGCGCGCAAAAGACGTGTTGATCGAGTTCGAGAAACCGAATGCCGCCGATTTGATGCAACAGGCCGACGCCATCGCGAAGGACATCGATCTGGATTTCCTGTGGGAATGCGCGCCAGAGGAAGAGTTTCCGTTCGCGGAGCTCGGCGCGGATTATTTCGGCGATAAATTCGGCGCGACCGAACGCGCCGCGCTCGTCTTGCGCATGCACGGATCGCCGGTGTATTTCCGCCGGAAAGGCCGTGGCCAATATCAGCGCGCGCCGCAGGAACAGTTGCAGATGGCGCTCGCGGGGCTCGAAAAGAAACGGCAACTCGCGCTCGTGCAGGCGGGCTACGAAGAGGAACTGGTCGCCGGCAAACTGCCCGAAGCGCTTGCCGGCAAGGCAATTGGCTTGCTGACGAAGCCGGACAAGAACTCCATCGAATATAAGGCGCTCGAGGGCGCCGCAGCGACCCGCGGCATCTCGCAAGCGCGGCTGATGCTGGAAGTCGGCGGCATTCCGTCGGCGCGTGCATTGCACGAAGCGCGTTTTCTCTCCGAATTTTTCCCGCACGGGACAGGCTTTGCGCCGGTTACCGTGCCGCCGTTGCCGGACGATCTGCCGGAAGCGGACGTTCAGGCGTTTTCTATCGATGACGTCACGACCACCGAAATCGATGACGCGTTTTCCGTCGAACATCTCGCCGATGGCCGCGTTCGTATCGGCGTGCATATTGCCGCGCCGGCGTTGGGCATTACGCGCGGCGACATGATCGATGCCATCGCGCGCACGCGTCTTTCAACGGTCTACATGCCTGGCGACAAGATCACGATGCTGCCGGACAGCGTCGTGGAAGCGTTCACGCTTGCCGAAGGCGGGTTGCGGCCGGCGTTGTCGCTTTACATCATCGTGAACCGGGAAACGCAGGAGATCGTCGCCAGCGAGACGCGTGCAGAACGCGTGTTCGTGAAGAGCAATCTTCGGCACAACTATCTCGACGAACATGTCACAGAGGAATCGCTCGCGGCGGGAACGGGCGAATATCCGCATAAGGATGACATCGCGGTGCTGTGGCCGCTCGCGCAGGCGCTGTTCGAAAAGCGTCAGGAAGCCCGTGCCGGTTACGGTTTGCGGCGCGAGGTGCAGCGCAATAACGACTTCAATTTTTACGTGGAAGGCGAACACATCGAGATCACGCCGCGCCGCCGCGGGTCGCCGCTCGATCTGATCGTGGCCGAACTGGCGATTCTCGCGAATTCATCGTGGGGCGCATTCCTCAATGATCACAGCGCGCCGGGTCCGAAGCGCACGCGCATGCAGACCACGCCCGCGCTGCGAGCGGTAAATGCCCGGCACGCTGTGATCATTGAGGA
>NZ_JBSIPA010000655.1:0-2660 GCF_053574605.1 Caballeronia sp. M23-90
TGCCTCGGCGCGCTGATCCTGCCGTGGCTTGCATCCACAGGCGGCTTCCGGCTCGTCTATGGCGTGCTGGCGGCCATGTGCACGGCCGCAGGGTGGCTTGCATGGCGCTGGCTTCATGAGCCACCTGAAACACCCGCGCCCGCAGTGTCCGCATCGAACGTTGCGGTTGCTGCAGCCGTCAGCCCGCTGCGTGACGCGATGATCTGGCGCGTGGTGCTGGGCATCGGCATCCTGTGCATTCCGCAATTTGCCGTGCTCACGTTCGCCACGGTTTTCCTGCACGACTTCGCGCATGTCGGCCTGCCCGGCATCACGGCCACGATGGTTGCCGTCCAGCTCGGCGCAATGATCATGCGCGTCTGGAGCGGCCGGTTCACCGATAAACACGGCAACCGCCGCGCTTATACAAAAGTGTCGACGCTGATCGCGGTTGGTGCGTTCATCGTGCTCGCGGTAGGGACGGGGTATGGGTTATCCGAAGGCTGGCTGATTGGGTTTATCGTGTTCGCGGGGATTTGCGTATCGGCGTGGCATGGCGTGGCTTATACCGAACTCGCCACGCTCAGCGGGAAAGACCGTGCGGGAACCGCGCTTGGGATGACGAATACTGCCGTGTACGTGGGTTTGTTCGTCACGCCCTTGTCGATCCCGCATCTGCTCGCGGCGGGATCATGGAGTGTGGTCTGGCTGGTCGCGGCTGCCTGTGCGCTGGTCGCGTATCCGTTGTTTCCAAAGCCGGGCAAAAGCTGAAACCCGTATGCGTTTGACCGCTAGAACCTCACGCCTATGCCCGCTTCGATCAAATCGGTATCGCGGTCGTAGCGCGTGATGACACGGTTCCATGTAAGCCGTGTGAGCCAGTATTTTCCCAGCCGATGACTCGCCGACATCGATATCAATCCGGAAACGCGGCCATCGCCCGTACGATTCCCGGGAAGGTTGTCGTTTTGCGTGACAGCGATGTATGGACCGGCGCCGACCGCGAGCGTAAAGCGGTCGTCGAAGAACCCGCGCGTCGCCCACAGCTGCAATGCAACGCCGTCGCGGCGGGGTTGCATGTTGCTGGCCTCATGGATGTAAGACACGGTCCCGTCGACATAGCGCGCGAGCCCCCGCCGGTACTCCACGCTCTGCGCAAACGAGCTCTGCGAGTCGTAGCTGTTCAGTATCGATCTGCCGAGCAGGATGGTCAGCTCGTTGCCGGTGACGCGGGAGGTTCTCGGTGTCGGCGTCTGCCGCGGACCGGGTTCGCCGTTTGCATCGAGCTGATAACCCACGCCGAAGAGCAGCGCGGTCGTATCGGGACCGCCGAACGCCTGCACGTGATTCACTTGCATCTGGGCGATCCACCTGCGCTCGAAGTAATAAGCCGCCCGCGCGCTCCACACCACGCCCCAGCCATGCGTATTCGAATAAGTGCCGCCTGCGCCCGCGGCGGTGGTATCGAAGTACCTGTAAGGTCCCGCTCCCGCCGATAACTCCACCCGGTCGCGCCACAGCGGCAGGCGGCCCCAGAGTTGAATGGTCTGTCCATCGCGATGATGGTCGGGAATGTGTCCTTCGTTGATCCACGAGAAACTCCATGCCGCATGGCGCCCGAGTCCTTCGCGATAACTCCCTTCCCACGAGTAGGAATTCTCGCCTCGGCTGATCAGCGGGCCGGCAACAATATTCAGTTCCTGGGCATGAGTTGAAACCGAAAACGTCAGCGCCGCAGATAATGCGCCGGTCAATATCGACGTGCAAAACGATCCACCGAGTCTGTTTCGGTTAGCGAGCCTGGACGCGGACACTATTCACTTATCGGGTTGTGTTTTGTTAAGGGACTGTTCGCTATCGGGCAAAAAGATGCTGCGAACGAAAGGTTGGCAACCGCTTGTCTTCTGCAGTCAAGCCAAGGCTAACGCAAAGAAAGGCCGCCGTGGTGAGCTCGCTTTTTGCTGGTAACGTACCCTTTCGGGCGCACGGAAAATGAAATACCGTCGGCTCGCCGCCCAAGCAAACAATACGCATTGCCGTTACTATTTCAGCAATGAATACTCCCTTCCCAAGCGCATCTTCCGCGCTCTCCAACCCGCTTCTGGAGTTTGTCGAACGGTATCCGCAACTGTTCGTTCTGACCGGTGCCGGTATTAGTACGGAATCCGGAATACCTTGCTATCGCGACAAGGAAGGTCAGCGCACGGGTCGCGCGCCCATCCTGCTGAAGGATTTTCTCGGCTCCGAGTTCGCGCGCAAGCGCTACTGGGCGCGCAGCATGATCGGCTGGCCAATGCTCGCGGGCGCCGCGCCCAATGCGGCGCATCTGGCGGTAGCGCGGCTGGAACGGCTGGGTGTTTTCGAACGGCTCGTCACGCAAAATGTCGACGGACTTCATACGAGCGCGGGCAACACGCACGTGATCGAACTGCATGGCAACATTGGCCGGGTGCGCTGCATGACATGCGGTGACGAGACGCCGCGTGCGGCGCTACAGCAGCGGCTCATCGCGGATAACCCGGGCTTCGTTGGATTGGCAGCATTGCCGGTGGCGGACGGCGATGCGCAACTGGAAGGCTACGATTTCAACGCGGTCCAGGTGCCGCCTTGCACGCGCTGCGGCGGGATGTTGAAGCCTGACGTCGTGTTTTTCGGCGAGGGCGTGCCGCGCACGCGCGTGA
>NZ_JBSIPA010000656.1:0-2658 GCF_053574605.1 Caballeronia sp. M23-90
GTAAGCGATCCATTTTCGACGTCTACCAACTGACGCTCTGAGCGAGGAGCATAGGTGTCCACCAATTTGGAGGTGGACACCTATGACTGGCAAAGACTCAGAGTTGAAAGTAGTTCGTCAAAGCCGCGACGGGCGCCGTCGCTATGACGAGGGAGGCAAGCGCGTACTGATCGAGGCCGCGTTGCGACCAGGCGCGTCGGTCGCCCGTTTGGCACAGGAGCATGGGATCAACGCTAACCTGCTGCGCAAATGGATCGCGAAGTATCTGATGGAGCGCGAGAAAGGCATCGCATTTGCATCGCAGGAAACGCGCGCCGACGAGCGCGAGCTACCGTCATCTGCCGTCGACGCAATTGCCCACGAAGACTTCCGTCGTTGCGTGGATGACGGATCGACCGACGTTGCGGGCTCACGTAAGCACCTCCTGTGCGCACCGTCTACTTCTGCATTTGTGCCGGTCGTTTCAACATCATCGGTGCCGCCGTTGCCACTCGTGTTGACTGCAACTGCGCCGATCACGCTTTCGCTGCATGTGCGACTGTCGAATGGCGTGGAGCTTGATCTCAGTGCAGCGAGCATCGACGAACTGAGCACCGTGGTCCAGATGTTCGGGAGGATGCCGTGTTCCGGTTCGACGAAAATCTGAAGGTGTACCTGTACCGCGATCCCGTCGATTTCCGGTACGGAATGAACAGTCTGTCGATTCTCGTCGAACAGGCGATGCGCCTGAATCCCATGGATTCCTCACTCTACGTTTTTACCAACCGGAGATGCGATCGCGTCAAGATCCTGGGCTGGCAGGACAACGGTTTCTGGCTCATGCTCAAGAGACTCGAGGCCAATGATCGCTTCGTCTGGCCTGATGACAATAGCGAGGTCGTGGCATTGACCGTCGAGCTGCTGCACTGGCTTCTCGGGGGTGCCGACATCGCTGCGCTCCAGCGTCATCCGAAGCGACATTATGCGCGTGTGAGCTGAACATGTCGTCGGCATACTGGTCTAAGTGGTATGCCGATCAACGTGACCATCGACGCTGACGAACTCAGGATGCTCCTCGCGATGCGCGAGGAGCATGACGCCCTTCAGTCAGAGCGCGACGGGTTACGCAGCGCACTGCGTCTCGTGACTGCGGAGCGCGACCTGGCTGAGGAACGACTGCGCGCTTACCGGCGCGAGCTGTTCGGCGCGAAGAGCGAAGCTCGCGCATCGGATCAGCCCGGTCTGTTCAATGAAGCCGAAGTGCTCGGCACGAACGCTACACCCGCGCAGGAAGATACTCCCGAAACCAGGATCGCCGCGCACACGCGCAAGAAGCGTGGTCATCGCAAACCGCTCGATCCCAACTTGCCGCGCGAAGTCGTTCGGCACGAACTTCCGGAAGCCGAACGCTTCTGCAACCACGACGGCCATGCGCTCGTCGAGATCGGTGTCGAAACGAGCGAGCAGCTCGACGTAATCCCCGAACAGCTTCGCGTCATCCAGCACCAGCGCGTCAAGTATGCCTGCCCGTGCTGTGATCTTGGCATCAAGGTCACGCCGGCACCGCTGCGCATCATCCCGCGTGGACTGCTCACGGAATCGGCGCTCGCGTGGGTCGCCTCCGGCAAGTATCAGTTTGGCATGCCGATCTATCGCCAGGCGGTCCTGCTGCGACGCTTCGGTGGCGACATCTCATCGAACACGCTCGCCGCGAGCATGGTACGCGTCGGTCTCGCGACGCAGCCCGTTATCAACCTGATGCGCGACGCGTTGCTCGATGCTGACGTGATCTACTGCGACGAGACGACGTTCCAGGTCCTGAAGGAAGAAGGGCGCAAGCCGCAAACGAAAAGCTATCTCTGGGCGCAAATGACCGGATCGGGAACTCCCATCCGCTGTTTCGCCTATACGGCTGGTCGCGGCGCGAAGCTGGCCGACAAACTGTTCACCGGCATTCGCAAGGGTGCGGTTCTGATGACTGACGGATACGAACCCTACAACGGCATCGCTGAACAGTATCAGCTCGTGCATCTCGGATGCTGGGCTCACGCGAGACGGTATCTGGTCAAGGCCGAAGATAATGTGCCGAAGGCCGCACGCTCGTCCAACCTGCTCGCGACGCGCTTCATCAAACTGATCGGCAAGCTGTTCGCGGCGGAGGCGCGCAGTGAAACGTGGACGGCTGAACGACGACAGCGATTGCGGCGACGATACAGTGCACGCGTGCTCGATGCCATCGAAAAGCTGACGCTCGAACAGAGGCCCGGCGTCGTTCCTCAAAGCTTACTCGGCAAGGCTCTGACCTACCTGCACGGGCAGTGGCCCAAGCTGATCCGTTACGTCGAGAACGGCAACTGGCCCATATCGAACAATCCCTGCGAAAATTCCATTCGCCCGTTTGTCGTCGCACGCAAAAGCTTCCTGTTTGCCGATACAGTTGCTGGCGCACATGCGAGTGCGAATCTTTATTCGCTGGTCGAGTCAGCAAAAGCCAACGGCATCGATCCGTATCGCTATCTCACCTGGCTGTTCCAGCGGTTGCCTCTGGCAAAGACGGTCGACGACTACGACGCGCTGCTTCCCTGGAAGCTGCCGGCCCACCTACGCTGATCCGCGTTCCTACCACACGTCACGCGCTCCGACACCTGAATTGAGGGGCGTCGCTGATGGACCGCATAC
>NZ_JBSIPA010000657.1:0-2651 GCF_053574605.1 Caballeronia sp. M23-90
TGACTGGTCGAGCGGGCCTGCGGCGGTATCGAAGCGCGTTCATGCATTCGCGACCACGCGGCGCCGGTTTTCAAGCACTCGTTCCGGCACGTCGCCGGTATGCAACCCGAGGTTCAAACCGCCCTCGCCCTTTGCACCGCCGTAAGGCGCTTCGCTCACGCCCCCATTGCGCGTGGTCGCGAATGCATGAACGCGCTTCGATACCGCCGCAGGCCCGCTCGACCAGTCAGGCCAGAGACAATCGTCGTGACGAAGCGGCCGAGCTGAAAAACCCGCACGGGAAGTTTCGCTCATCGCCCTTATTCCTCGTCGTCATCTTCGTCGTATTCGATTGGCTGCGATTCATCCCAGCCACCGCGCGCCTGGGCGTCATACCCTTCTTCCTCGATGAAGTCCTCATCTTCCGGATCGAGATCGGTCGATTCATCGCGGCCGAGTCCGAGTTCAGCCGCCAGCGCCTCGATGTCCTCCGGAACGTCCGCGCGCCAGCTTATCTCGCGGCCAGTGGTCGGGTGAATCAGGCCGAGACGCCAGGCATGCAACGCCTGCCGGTTGAAGCCATCGGGCAAAGGCTGCACCGAACGCTTGCCGCGCGCGTGGCCATAAATCGGGTCGCCGAGCAACGGATGGCGGATATGCGCGCAATGCACGCGAATCTGGTGTGTGCGGCCGGTATCGAGATCGCAATGCACGGCCGAGACGGGCTGCTGGTTCCACATTGCCCGGTCGATGGTGCGGTAATGCGTGCGCGCGTATTTCCCGGAGGCGCTCTCCACCACGGCCATGCGGGTGCGGTCGCGGGGATCGCGGCCGATGGGGGCATCGATCGTGCCTTCGTCCGGCATCGTGCCCCACACCAGCGCGACGTAGCGGCGCTTCACCGTGCGCGCCTGCAACTGGCGCGTGAGGATGGTCTGCGCCTCGAGCGTGCGCGCAACGACCATAAGCCCCGACGTCTCCTTGTCCAGCCGATGCACGATACCCGCGCGCGGCAGGCCGGCTGCGGCATCGCCGTATCTGTAAAGCAGGCCGTTGAGCAGCGTGCCGCTCCAGTTCCCGGCCGCCGGATGCACGACCATGCCGGCGGGTTTGTTGATGACCACGAGTGCATCGTCTTCATAAACGATGTCGAGCGGCACCGGCTCGGGCGTGAACGCAAGCTGCTCGGGCAACAGGTCGGGAATCAGCGTGATCGTCGCGCCCAGCGGCACCGGTTGCCGGATCTTTGCAGGCGCGCCGTCGACCTGCACGCGCTGTGCATCGATCCATGTCTGCAAGCGGCTGCGCGAGAATTCCGGGAACAGCCGCGCCATGACCTTGTCGAGCCGCTCGCCGGCGTACTCGTCGGGCACGGCAATCGTGCGTGGCGTTTCGGCATCGGCGCGGCGCGCGTGAAGGTTGGTGGATACAGGCGCACCATGCGTTTCGGTTGCAGAACCGGATGCCGCCGCGGATGCGGTCAAATCGTCCGGACGTGCGTCGTCGGCCGATGCGCTTGGGCTATAATCTTTGCTGCGATCTTTGGTACGACTTGTACTTGAGCGGGTCATTTAGACTGAAAGCTGGGAATTAGCCAGAAAGGCATGAGCTAGAAAATGCAAGCACTGATGCGAGCCGTGAATCAAGCTTTGAAAACCGTTTTGAACCCTGTGCGCCAGTTGATCAGGCTATCGTCGAATTCGTCTGTCAGGGTTGCTGCGCTGGCTGCGGGTGCCGTCATTGTCGCAGGCTGCCATGGCCTGCCCGAGAAAACCGACGAAACGGCCACGTGGAATAACGGGAAATTATACTCGGAGGCGCAGGATGCGCTGACCGGCGGCGACTTTGGCAAATGCGCAAAGTATTTCGAGAACCTCGAAGGCCGTGACCCGTTCGGACATTTTGCGCAACAGGCGCAGATCAACGTGGCTTACTGTAACTGGAAGGACGGCGAAACCGACTCGGCTGATGCTGCCATCGACCGGTTCATCAAGCTGCATCCGGATCACCCGGACATCGCCTACGCGTATTACCTGAAGGGCATGATCCACTTCAACGACGACCTCGGTCTGTTCGGCCGCTTCTCCGGCCAGGACATGAGCGAGCGCGATCCGAAGTCGCTGCGCGAATCCTACGATGCGTTCAAGATCGTTGTCGACCGTTACCCGCAAAGCAAGTATGCGCCGGATGCAGCCCAGCGCATGCGCTATATCGTAAACGCACTGGCTTCGCATGAGGTTCATGCCGCGGATTATTACTATCGCCGTGGTGCTTATGTGGCCGCAATCAACCGCGCGCAACTCGCCATTCGCGAGTACAAGAACGCGCCGGCAACGGAAGATGCATTGCATATCATGATGCTGTCGTACGGCAAGCTTGATCAGCCGCAACTGGAAGGCGACACGAAGCGCGTGCTGGCCGCTACGTTCCCCGACAGCCCGTATGTCACCGGCAGGTCGCGGCCGGGCAAGGACAACAAATCGTGGTGGCAGATCTGGTAAGCAGTTTGATTCGCTGACCGTACCAACAAAAAACCCGGCACACTGGTCTTATACCTTAACGGTACATAGTTCGCGAGCAAGTGGCCGGGGATTCAGTAAGGGCGGTGTTTTAAGCATCAACGCCTTGCGATGTATAAATACATCGTAATACACCGAAACTTCCAAGCGCCA
>NZ_JBSIPA010000658.1:0-2643 GCF_053574605.1 Caballeronia sp. M23-90
TGGGTTCTGCCGGCACCGCACGGCCGACCGGCACATGCAGCACGATCAACTGGCCCGGCAGGACCGTATCGCGATGCGTCCGGTTCCAGCCCTTCAGTTGACCGACCGACACGTTGTATCGATCAGCGAACGTGGACATGGACTGCGCGCGGCGAACGCGAATCAGCATCTTGCGGGTATCGGGGACGTCGGGTTCGACGGCGAGCATCGCGCTTTCGGCGACGTCGGCGCTGATGTCCTCGTCGTCGTCATCGCCGCGCGGCACCACGATGGTCGATCCCGCCTTCAGCCGCATGCCAGCCGGAATGCGGTTCACGGACATCAGCGTATCGGGGTCCACACCGATCTTTTGCGCGATCATTGCAGGCGTCGCGCGTTCGCTCACCGTATAAGTGGTCCACGACGACAACGCGCCTGAATACGTCTTCAGGTTTTTCTGGAAGGTGTTGGCGTTATCGAACGGAAGCAGGATTTGCGGGTTGGTCGCGCCCAGGATCACCGGCTTCGCAAACGACGGATTCAGCGAACGGAACTCTTCCACGGTCATGCCGGCGAGCCGGGCGGCCATGGTCACATCGATATCGCGCGCCGTGGTCACGGTCACGAAATACGGATGGTTCGGGATATCCGGCAACGTGAGCCCGTACATCTGCGGATTCGCGATGATGTTCTTCACGGCCTGCAGCTTCGGCACGTAGTTCCGCGTCTCGTTCGGCATGCGCAGGCTTTGATAGTCCGTCGGCAAGCCGAGCGCTTCGTTCTTCGCAATCGCGCGCTGGACGCTGCCCTCGCCCCAGTTGTATGCGGCGAGCGCCAGATGCCAGTCGCCGAACATGTCGTGGAGCCGTGACAAATAGTCGAGCGCTGCACTGGTGGATGCCAGCACGTCGCGCCGCTCATCCTGAAACATGTTCTGCTTCAGGTTGTAGTCGCGGCCGGTGCCCGGCACGAACTGCCACATGCCGGCGGCTTTTGCCACGGAAAGCGCCTGCGGGTTATAAGCCGATTCGATGAACGGCAGCAACGCGAGTTCGGTCGGCATGTGCCGCTGCTCGAGTTCCTCGACAATGTGATACAGATATTTCTGTGACCGCCCGGTCATGCGCTCGACGTAATCGGGGCGCTGCGCGTACCAGTTCACCTGCATGTCGACCAGGTCGCTTTGCAGATCGGGAATCTGGAAACCACGGCGGATACGGCCCCACAAGTCACCGTCAGGTCCGGAAAGCGAATCGACGGACGTCTTGTCGACGTTGATCGTTTCCTTGGCGGCAGAGGTCTTGCGGATGGTGTCAGCTACGGCTTGCTGCTTCTCGGCGGAAGGGAGTGAAGATAGGGAGTTGGTCGCTGTCGGCCCCTGGCTGGCACATGCAGCCAAAGTCAGGACGAGTAGCGCACTAAAAATCAATCGCATGAACGTCTCGGATTCCAAAAAATGTGCTTGGAAATTTGGACCCGATAGTACGGAACCGCACGCATCACGTCAATATAAATGCAAAAAACGCAGCAAAATCCGGGACCTGCAAAGCATTTCAACGTTTCAGATGAAGATAACCGCAGCGGATTGCGGGTTAGCGAAATTTGTCTTTCCAGCCGCGCATGAGCGTGAAGGCATCGAGGCGGTCGCGCACCGGACGCTCGAACTGGGCGGCGAGCGCGGCCTGGACGTCTTCATTGTCGACACGCAGGAACGGATTGGCCTTGCGTTCGTGCGAAAGCGTGGTGGGAATGGTCGGCTCATTGCGCGCGCGCAGGCTGTGCGCGTCCTTGTCCCACGCCACAAGTGCCGCATTGTCAGGGTCCGCCGCGCGTGCAAAACGGATGTTCGACAGCGTATATTCGTGCGCGCAGTGAACGAGCGTTGCGTCTGGAAGTGCGGCAAGGGCGTCGAGGGAAGCCAGCATCTGCTGCGGCGTGCCCTCGAAAAGCCGGCCGCAACCGCTTGCAAAAAGTGTGTCGCCGCAAAAGAGATGCGGCGTGCCTTGCGGGTCTGCTGCCTGGAAATAAGCGATGTGGCCGGCGGTGTGGCCGGGCACGTCGATAACCGAGCATTCCAGCGCCGGACTCGCGATACTTACAATATCGCCCTGCTTCACGCGCCGCGTCAGATGGTCGATCGCCTCGCTGGCCGGGCCGATCACGGGGATTTCACCATCGGCCGATCGGCTAACGAGCAATTTTGCGACGCCGCCGACGTGGTCGTGATGATGGTGCGTGAGTAAAATAGCAGTCAGCCGCCAACCGCGTTTCGTCAGATAGGCTTCAACAGGCGCGGCTTCGCCCGGATCGACAACGACGGCATCTTGTCCGTCGGAAATCACCCAGATGTAGTTGTCTTCAAACGCCGGAACCGGCACGTACTCAAGCGTTTTCATAAGGCGACTCACCCGAACATGTCAGAGCGAACGATTATAGACTGGCCCGCCTGGACCGTTTCTGCGCCCGGCCGCTACGTGCTCGACTGGGAGCAGGCGCAGCTCGACCGCGTGGTATCGGATATTTTCGGCTATCACGCCCTGCAACTGGGCCTGCCCGGGCTCGACGCGCTGCGGGAGAATCGCATGCCGTATCGCGGCCTCGTGCTCGATACCGCCAGCCAGGCCGTCGGCAAATGGCTGTGGGGCGATGCGTCGTTCGTGATCA
>NZ_JBSIPA010000659.1:0-2637 GCF_053574605.1 Caballeronia sp. M23-90
TCGTTGCTTTCGTCGCCGCAACTGACCTCGCAGTTCGAGTGGATCGCGCAGGGCACGATGACCCAGATCGGCGCGTGCAGGCCGCCGGGGAACAGGTGCGCGATCCACTCGAACTGCGAGGTCAGTTGCGGCGACGAAAGCAACGCGGCCACATAAGCGCCCACGGCGTAGAACGCGATGTAGCCCAGGTCCAGCAGCCCGGCGAAACCCACCACCACGTTCAGGCCCAGCGCGAGCATGACGTACAGCATCGCGAAGTCGAGCACGCGGACCCAGTAATTGCCGCCCGCGGCGCCGATGATCATCGGCGCGAGGATCACGAGCGCTGCGACCAGCACGGTAACCGCGTAATTCTTCGCCGTTTTTCTTTCAGGGATGAGCGTGGTCGACGGCTCGATTGGTTGAATTGAAGTCATGCTTGGTCTCCCTGTTTAAGCGCGATCTGCGACACGTTCGCCGAGCAAGCCCGACGGACGGAACACCAGCACGATGATCAGCACCACGAACGCGAACACGTCCTGGTAGTTACTGCCGAACACACCGCCCGTCAGATTGCCGATATACCCCGCCCCCAGTTGCTCGATCAGTCCCAGCAGCACGCCGCCGACCATCGCCCCGCCCAGGTTGCCGATACCGCCCAGCACCGCCGCGGTAAATGCCTTCAGCCCCGGGATGAAGCCCATGTAGAAGTGGGCGTTGCCATACTCGGACGCGATCATCACGCCGGCCAGCGCAGCCAACGCCGAGCCGATCATGAAGGTCGCGGAGATCACGAAGTTCGGGTTCACGCCCATCAGCGACGCGACGCCCGGGTTCTCGGCGATGGCGCGCATTGCGCGGCCGAGCTTCGTCTTGTGCACCAGCAGCAACAAGCCGCCCATTACGAGGAACGCCACCACGATGATCACGATTTCCGTCATCGAGATGACGGCGCCCGGACGATCGGCCGTGGCGGTGATCACGTTGATTGGATCAGTCGGCAGGAGTTGCGGGAAGGCCAGCGGATTGCGGCCCCAGATCATCATGGCGAGCGTCTGGAGAAGAATCGACACGCCAATGGCTGTAATCAGCGGAGCCAGGCGGGGTGCCCGGCGCAACGGCCGGTAAGCCACGCGTTCGATGGTGTAGCCGACCAGCGCGCAGACGACCGCGGCGACCACCAGCGCAATGACCAGCACCAGCGATAACGGCAAGCCCGGAAAATGATTCTGCATCACGCCAATCGCAGAAAGCGCGACCATGGCGCCGACCATCAGCACGTCGCCGTGCGCAAAGTTGATGATGCCGAGAATCCCGTACACCATCGTGTAACCCAACGCGATGATGGCGTAGACGCTGCCTAGCACCAGCCCGTTGATAATCTGCTGGATGAAAATATCCATTGAAGGCTCCTTAGCCCGTGCGACTAGATTTACGCTTTATCGCTGGCCGATAAACCGAAGGGAAGAAAAAAACGCAACGGCACCGCGCGTACTTGAAAAAAAACTCTAAAACGTCTGAAACTGACTACGTATCTAAGGGATTGCCTTGAGTCCCGCGCATGCGCCGCGCGGCGCTGCAACACAGGGTCAGGGCGTTATGACGTCGATGACGTTCTTCTTGTTATCCTTGAAATCGATTAGCGTGATCGCACCGCCGCCTTTCAAATCGCCTTTGTCATCGAACGCGATATGACCCGTCAGGCCATTGAAATCCGTCGAGCCGATTGCCGTCAGCACCTTGGGTGCTTCAACCGAGTTAGCGCGTTTCATTGCGTCGACAATCACGTAGACCGCGTCGTAGGTGAACGGCGCGTAGTCCTGGACCGGGGAGTGGAAACGCGCTTCATAACGTTTCTCGAAGTCCGCGCCTTTATCGAGTTTCGGCAGGCTCACGCCGAGTTCCGTGCACACCACGTTCGGCGACGCGTTGCCCGCGAGCGTCGCCATGTCGGCGGAACAAAGTCCGTCGCCGCCGAGGATTTTCGCCTTCAGCCCGAGCGCCGCCGCCTGTTTCGCGAACGGGCCGCCCGTTACGTCCATGCCGCCGAACATCACTACGTCGGGCTGGACGCGCTTGATTTTGTTCAGGATCGCCTTGAAGTCCCTGGACTTGTCGGTCGTGGCCTCGTGGCCTGCAATCCGGCCGCCGTTCGCCACCACCGCTTTCGCAAATTCGTTCGCGAGACCGCGACCGTAGATGCTGGCATCGTCCACGACCACGATGCGCTTGCCGCGCAGCGTCTTCACCGCGTAGTTCGCGAGGACCGCGCCCTGGCGGGTGTCCGTCGGGATTACGCGAAAGGTCGTCTTGAAACCTTGCTGCGTGTACGCGGGATTCGTCGTGGCCCCGGAAATCTGCGCCACATTCGCGTCGCTGTAGATCTTCGATGCCGGAATCGATACCGCCGAGTTCAGATGGCCGACCACCGCCACGACGTGATCCGCCACCAGTTGCTGCGCTGCTGCGGTGCCCTTCTTCGGATCGGCGGCGTCATCTTGCGCGTCGAGTTCGAGATGGATCGCGTGACCGTAGATCTTCGATGCCGGAATCGATACCGCCGAGTTCAGATGGCCGACCACCGCCACGACGTGATCCGCCACCAGTTGCTGCGCTGCTGCGGTGCCCTTCTTCGGATCGGCGGCGTCATCTTGCGCG
>NZ_JBSIPA010000065.1:0-21646 GCF_053574605.1 Caballeronia sp. M23-90
ACCCGAATTGCCCGTCGCCGCATGGATCAACCCACCCAAAAAGAAGGAATCCCAAACCCGCATAAAACTTGACGCTTGCTCACTGAATGTAAACACCCAGGTGTCGCAAACTCATTGACACGCTCCGCAGGCGTGACTGGTAACGGTCGGGTCTGAAGCTCTGGGGAGAACGTGCCTCTCTATCGAAGGTTCACTCCGGCGACGGGGAAGGAATCGACACTGCCAGCAGTCGTGCGGTGTGGGGTGCCAGGCAAATTCCGCATGCGCAACATATGTGAACTGTCGTTTTAAACCTCGTGAAGCCCACTGGGCCAAAACTGCTGACAGGCCCTGACCAAAAAGGTACGTAGCCGGTTGCTTCTGTGAGGACAAGGAGCACGTCGTCACCAGTGCTACCGGGGGAGAGACAGGCGCTAAACGGATAGGCCCAGAGCATCGGGTCGACAGGAACGGGAACGTGGTAACCCCGACTCACCGCCAGCTTCGCGGGACATTGCGAGATGGCAGGTAACCCGCAAGGGAAACTTTGGGTGGAGCGGGAGAGAGAACGCGGAGAAAGCGAATGGCAGGCTGTAATGGCCTGTATAGGGGTTCGAACTTTGCCCTAACCCGAAAGGGTGCAGACTTCCGCGTGGTGCAGTTGTCGTAGGTCCACATTTGAGATTCGCCGATGGGAAGCTTGTAAGAGACCGGTATCGCTCCGGTTCAGCGCCCTTCGTCTCAGTGATGGGATGAATCAACAATGTGACACCTGCGAAGGCCTTGCGCAGTGTGGCAAGACCGGCGTCAGTGTGGCGCTTAATGCTGTGCTCGAGCGCAGTGCGGTGAAAGTCGCATGCTGCGTTCTTCGGGGGCCGCGTTTCCGAGAGGGGACGTGGCTACCCTCTCACGGCTTACTCAGATACGTGGACTACCAAAGTAGAGGACAAACAAGGCACAAAACCATAGACTTATCCACAACCGGCTGACATTTAGACCGGTTCCCACCCCGGGTCACAATTCAGTCGGCGCGGTGGTCTACTTTTAAGTCGGCGAAAACACGCAATGTACGTCCGGCAAACGCTGACATGGCTGCCGGCGACGCTGACGAACGACCAGTGCCAAGCCGAGGAGCGGGCCGCGTATCGCCGGAGTTTGGTGCAATACTTATAGCCCTGCCACCAGAGACCTAGATCCAATCGGGCGACCGTGATCGCCCCATTTCTCTTATCCCGTGGTGTTCAACTTCGCCATATCGATACGGACAGACTTCACGATTGAGAAAGAGCCGCCAACGCTCTAATTCTGAGAAATCCGAAGTGGTCAGAATGGAATAGGTAGCGCCTTCTTTTAACGCTCCGGTGATGCGCGCGCGCGATGTGCCCGCGTTCATGAGCGTTGAATATGTCTGCGCTTCCGGATTTCGAAAAAATCCACCCATCATTATGGAGAGGATCCCAGCTTGCCCGCACTGCGGGGAGGGTGGTAGATGCCGGGTACGAAGTACTTTCTGCTGAACTGCCTGGAGGTGGCTGGCCCTTGAGCGCGGTGGTCGAGCTTTTAACTTCTGGCTCAGGCATGGGGGAACTGCGAATATTGAGGCCTGCACTCGCTTCGTTGGCACAAAGGCCAATAGCTTTGATCCAGCCTCCCCACGTGCCAAACATGCACGCCTTTGCGTATTTGGGGATTGATCCATCGAAGCTGCTGTGGATCAGTCCGAAGAAAACAGCGGATTCTCTATGGGCCGCTGAGCAAATTCTGAGGGCCGGCAGCTTCGGTGCGGTGCTCTTCTGGCAACAACACATCCGCGGCGAGTCACTACGTCGGCTTAGTCTTGCGGCGCAGTCAAATGAAACGCTGTTTGTGTTGCTGCGGCCGCTCGCGAGCGCGCAAGATAGTTCTCCGGCATCGCTACGGCTCGCACTACGGCCAGCCGAAAACGGCGTCGAGGTCGAAGTGGTCAAACGCAAAGGGCCTATTGGCAACGGGAGCTTTGTCGTGCCGGTGAGTCCAGCGCCCTCATTGGTCAGCCCATTTGCGCGAAGATCGCGGAGATTGCTCGTCAGAGAGGCAGACACGTCCGTGATCGTTACGCCAGCCGACGTTTCGGCACCCTAACGTATATCGAATAGTCTTTCTTTAAGTAATCGAGATGAATACATACACCATTGGGCAGATTGAAGATGCGATTAATTACTGGCGGGATTACCAAGCATCGGGTGAGGACGCAGCACTGTGCCCGCGCGCGCGCGTGCTTGCCGACATTTACGGTGCAATGATCTACCACCGCACAGAAACCATCTTGGCCAACACCTTATCGCCTGCACAGAATGAATCACTCAGCTTGGCGCTGAATCAGCAATCGCTTGAGCTATAAGATTTGGTTTTACGTTGCTAAACGAGGGACGCGGCGGCTCATCCACGGGCCGAACAAGCTAAGCGCTAGTACGGTGCAACACAGATTGCTTTCTAGCGATTACCGGGTAGCGCGCTAAATCACGGCCAGCGTCTCGATTCTCGCAAGGTCAGCGTGTAGCTCAGCCCACTTCCCGAGAAGCGACGTGTCGTCTGTGAGAAACAGAGGATGCTCGACCCAGGCGCTCACTTGCGCACCCTTCCAGCTAGTTTCGAAAACGCGGACGTCTTCGTCGTCGCTCACACCCGAGCCGACCAAGTCGGCGAACGATGCGAGGTTATATAAATACACGTCTTCTTCTCGGATGTCGAACAGCACAGCGAGCGTTCTTACCGCACGGCGGTTCGCAGCTTCCCTGCTTCCGGCCATCAAGAAGACCGCGGACTCATCGCTGCTCTTCGGATTTCCGAAAATGACGCGGTAGAGAGATGTCCTGCACCGGTTGCTTAGTTGCATGCTCATCAGAACTCCACGGACTTGACTTGCCCCTCGTGGCGATATTCTAACCAC
The DNA here is from genome assembly GCF_053574605.1 of Caballeronia sp. M23-90. Classification (NCBI taxonomy): domain Bacteria; kingdom Pseudomonadati; phylum Pseudomonadota; class Betaproteobacteria; order Burkholderiales; family Burkholderiaceae; genus Caballeronia; species Caballeronia sp. M23-90. Next base: position 2,909 of record NZ_JBSIPA010000065.1, read on the forward strand.
TGACATGCTTGATCAAAACAAAACGAGGAGCAAATGCCCAACCCCACGAAGGCACATCAGGCTCTCATGCAGCAGCTCGACGCCGGCCACGACATCAACGTAATCGCTTCGAACCTTGGCAAAAGCTTTTTGGCTGTTCGGCAGCAGATTGCGCGATTGCGAAAACGGATAGAAGCTGGCCACATCCGCCCGGCACCGCTTCCTATCGAGAAGGCCGTGGGCACCTTGCGCGCGTATCTCGCTGGTTTCGACGTATTTCGGATTGATGCAGTCGATCACTGCGCTTACCTAAAAGACCTGTGTCGAGAAATGGGTTATATCGGCATGTATCCGTTCGACAACAAAGCACCATCAAACTTAGGCCCTGCTGATAAAGCGGCATGGATCTTTCGCGCGAATATCAATGCCATCCGATCGGCAGACATGGTCATGGCGAATCTGAACGATTTTCGAGGACGCGGCGAGCCAGACAGCGGCACGGCGTTTGAAGTTGGTTTTGCAGCCGCGCTTGGAAAGCCTATATGGGCGTATCGATCGACGCTCGAGCGCTTGTCGAGCAGATCGCTGAAACGTCCGATTCGGCCTCCTCCCTCCCCATGTGCGCGCTTGGGTACGTCGTTGAAGACTTTGGCGTAAGGGTCAATTTGATGTTGGCCGGCTCGGCGCGCTTTGTAGTAGGCGGCCCGGACGATTGTCTGCGCGAGATGAAGAAGTTCGGTAATGCCGGGCGCTCTTGTTTTGATTACAGGGGTTTCGAAGCGTAGCTTCGTATATATTAGGTGAAGCGGATTCTCAGTATATCTATTTTATGAAAGATTTCGATTGGCTAAGTGACCCGCAAGCGGCGTACGATGAATGGCAGCGAAACGACGCAGTCGGTGCGGACCGGCGCGCATTCGCTGAACAGTCAATCACTCAACACCAATCAATGTTTGCGCGGTTCCACCGGCATCTTGGGCGCCACGGCAAGACGGTGGCCACGTTCGGCTCGGCCGAGATCGAAGACTTCTTTAGCGCGCTTGCCCGCGACGCGCGTCCAGATACAACGACGCAACTTCGTTATCTCAAACTCATTGATCGCGTATCGCGTCACCTTGTGGCAATGGAGGTGCGCAAAGACAACCCTGCTTCCTTGATGCTCGTTGGCCAGGTATGGCCGGAAGACGAGCCGACTCCGGTTTTTCTACTTGACACCGATGATCACCGCCTGCAAGGTACGTGCGCCGCGCCCGCGGACGCACCGTTCAAACAGCTTCGAAGCGTGGCGATCGTCGCCATCTTTTTAGGTACAGGGATTACATCGGCCGAATGCCGTCGACTTGATCTCGACGACCTGAACGTAGACGGTCTTCGACCCGATGTGTACGTGGCGAAACGTGGGCCCCGCATCGCTCGGCGTGTGCCACTTGATCCGTTCTGCATCGATGTTCTTCGCGAGTATGTTTCAGCGCGCCGGATGCTTGCATGCCCGACTCACTACCTTTTCGTAGCAACCGCGACGGGCAAGCCGATGAAAGACGACACCTTGGGAAAGTGCGTCCGAAGCGCGCTGGCAAAGATCGAAGTGACGGCGGCCGACATGAGTCCCCGCCTTCTTAGAAACACGTATGGGCGCCGGCATATCGCAGCAGGCGGCACCAACGAGCAAGTCAGTAACCTGCTCGGACTTTCGAGCCATCGGACCGCCGTGAGATTGCGTCAAACACTCGAACCGGCCCCGGCGGATATCGCCGCCGAACCACAGAAAATATGAAGGCTCAACGCCCGTAAAAGCGTGTCATCGTGAACCTACGATGCGCAATTGCGGAGCTTAGACGACTATTGCACTGCTTTCCTTTTGCCCGGCTCGCGCCTGTAATGGGCTCGGCTCAGCGACCAACGCATCCGTAGGACACGACCGTAATAATCTGCGCGCTTCGCCGATGCTGCTGCATGAAAGCCACTGCGCGTGCTGATCGGCCGGGATAATAACCACCGAACGGATTTCAGCACCCGGGCGATGGGTTCGTTTGTCCATTGGGGGCGCTTCTGCACCCACCGTGATTAACGCGAACGAGAGCTGCGTGCCATCATGCGGATCGTTCCATGCTCGCCACAACCCGGCCGCCGCGAAAGGTGCGCCCGACCGTAGCCTGATTCGCCACCGGACCCCTGCAGCGTGGTCAATTTCGAAGTAGCTTTGTATCGGAACGAGGCAAAGCGCTCGAGCCTTCCATGCGTTGCGAAAGCTCCGGTCGTCATCGATGGACTCGGCCTTCGCATACGAGGTGTCGGGCAGCTTAATGCCTTTCGGAATCTGCTTGCGCGGGATCAACCCAAACGTGGCTGACTCTGTGGTAAATAAGTCCCCCACGCGGCGCAAAATAGGCGCCACCGAGTCCCTCGATACTTCAGGCTTGTAACGGAATCGCGGACTCAAAAAAAGGTCATAGGCATTGAAACCTTTGGGTTGAGTTGGCTCATAGCGCCTACACATAGCATCCTCGTTAAAACCGGAAAAATTCGACTTAGGGTCGCCGCCGTCGCTCTACTGGCAGTTTTTGTTGATGCCGACCCGCGTTGCCGTCAACGCGACCGCGAGGTGGCCATGTGGTCTTCAAGGCCTTTCCACGTTGCACGACCTGACGGCATAGCGCTGGTGTATGCGAGGCTACAGGCGGGACCTGCGGGCAATGATACGACGAATAAGAGTAGTCGACTACCCGCTCTGGCCTCGTTGTTTTCGGCGAGTGCTGGCCACGTTCCGGCGTGGCATCTAACAATCGAGCCGATTTTTAATTGGGCCGTGCCGGGGCGATTTCTATACGAAGCTGCTAGCGGCAAGCATCGGAACGGCACTTGCTACTCTCTTGGCACTATCATTTGGAGGGAAAAATCATGGCAGGTGACAGTTCCTATAAGCCGGGCGAAATCGTCAAGGTCTCGGGGATCTATTCGGTCGTCCACGATGACGGAAAAGGAACCTTTGAAGTAACCTGTGTGGAGGGAGAACATTTTCCGCCTACGCGTAGCGGCAAAGGCGCACACTTCGAGTTGAAATATGCCGCTACCCACTCGCATAAACACGCTGATCTAAACGGCGGCGACAGCAAGTAAGCGCTTCCCCCTTCGGTGGGGGCTTGTTACTCGTGCTCCCGTGAAAATCCATGCCGTCACTGTTAGTGGAGGGCACGATGAATATGAATCTTAGCGGCGTGAAAGACCAACTCGCGGCGATGCTTAAAGATCGCCCGCCCGGGACGACCGCCGACATCACCGAGCACACCGTTATTTACTGGGATGGCCGCCAAGCTGTTGGTGCTCACGTGATCGCCGATCGTCCTGGGTTCGAAGAAAGCTTCGACCTAGACCACCACTTTCTCGGAGATGCTGATGAGCATCTGACGCATTGGTTCGAAGACCCTAAGTTTTCGGAACGCCCCGATCTCGTCGCGTGGCTAAAAGCTAGAGCGGATAGATCCGCGGAGCAGTAATCCATGGCTGGGCGATGGAATAATTCAAACAAGAAACCGCCCAGACGGGCCGCGAAGGAACCGCCGGGCGTAACACCTTCACTGATCGAGCCACAGTTGGCTACGCTCGTCAATCGGCCACCCACAGATGGAGAGTGGTCCTACGAGATCAAGTTCGATGGATACAGAATGCTTGCGCGCGTCGAAGCCGACAACGTCCAACTTTTTACCCGCAACGGCCACGATTGGTCCGATCGCATGCCCAACCTTTGTGCGGCGCTTAAGACCCTTCCCGCCGACAACGTGTGGCTTGATGGCGAAGCGGTTGTGCTCGACGCGGCCGGCATGCCCAACTTCAATGCGCTCCAGAATGCATTCGACCGCCGTAGCACCGCAGAAATCGTGTTGTTCTTTTTCGACCTGCTGTACCTCAACGGAACAGATCTAAGAGAACAGCCGCTGAAAGCACGGCGTGCGCTCTTAGCCGAATTACTGGGCGAAGTCCACACCGATGCATTGCGCTACTCCGAAGACTTTGCGCAAGACCCTGAATCGCTCGTGGCGTCGGCGTGCAAGATGAAGCTCGAGGGAATCATCGGAAAGCGAGCGGACGCGCCCTATCGCTCCGGACGCTTAACCGATTGGGTGAAACTCAAGTGCCTGCTCAGACAGGAGTTTGTCGTCGCTGGATTCACACGCTTGCGAGGAGCGAAGACCGGCATCCGCGCATTGTTGCTCGGTGTGTACGAGCCAGACGGATCGTTTAAATTTGCCGGTACGGCACAGCAGAACTTGCGCCCTTCGCAGATTGCCGCGCTTGAGAAAAAGGCGAAGATATTGGTGCGCAAAACGAGCGCCTGTTACAACGCGCCAGCACCCGAAAAAGACCGTGATCACGTCTGGCTCGAACCGCAGCTCGTTGCAGAATTATCGTTTCTCGAGTGGACACCGAACGGCGAAGTTCGGCACCCGGTGTTTCATGGAATGCGCGAAGATAAGCCAGCGGCCGCCGTCACGGAAGAGCCAGTAGTCGATGTTGAAAACGGAGAACCGGTCGAGTCACAAACTGGCTCCACGCGGATCCAGCCCGGCCGCCGCGGCAACGTCACGCTATCGGGCCATAAAATCTCCAACGCCGATCGTGTGATCGATCCCGTTACGGGCATGAAGAAGATTGACCTGGTCCGGTATTACGATGAGATCGCCGAATGGGCATTACCCTATCTACAAGACAGGCCGGTCTCGCTCGTACGTGCGCCTGACGGCATCGAAGGCGAACTATTCTTCCAGAAGCATGAGGAGCGGATGCGCATCCCGGGGATCACCAAGCTGCCGGTCTCGCTGCACCCGAACCATCCGTCTTTGCTGGCCGTTGACGTGCCGGAAGCGCTCATAGGCTTAGCTCAAATGAATGTCGTCGTTATGTCCCTAAGAGGATGTCTGTACGTTGATTCACGCATGCTACCTTGACGCATCGACGCCTCAGAGCAACCGCAATGGCCTGGCTGGAGCAGGTTTTTATTTCCGCCGCCGTACTGCAATTAGACGTTGTTATTACAATTACCTTTCCGTATATAATAAACAGTATCTTCTTTGGCGGCCTGAGCGTAACCCGAGCCTAATTGAGTGGGCCCCTAATCCTTGCAAAGCGCTTTGCGTACCCAACCTGACTAATATGGAAATAGCGTTCCTGTTTGGCCTGGTTATTCTGAATGGCCTGTTCGCGATGTCCGAAATTGCCTTGATCTCGTCGCGCAAATCGCGTCTCCAAAAGCTGTCAGATGCAGGTGATGGGGCTGCAAGGGCCGCCATTACCCTCGGCAACGATCCTAATAAATTCCTTTCTACGGTTCAGATCGGTATTACCACTATCGGAATTCTCAATGGAATTGTCGGTGAGGCGACCCTTGCCCAACCGTTTGGTTTATGGCTTCAGTCTGTGGGTATACCGCCAACATCGTCAGGTTATATGGCAACAGTGTTGGTTGTCGTTACCATTACCTACTTCTCTATTGTATTGGGCGAACTGGTTCCGAAACGTCTCGGACAAATCGCTCCTGAGCCCATTGCTCGGAGGGTTGCTCGGCCGATGCTCCTTCTTGCGTTGCTTGCAAAACCATTTGTGAAGGGTCTTTCAGTTTCCACACAATTGGTTCTGCGCTTGCTGGGAATTAAGGAACTTGGGCGTCAAGCGATGACCGAGGAGGAGTTGCATATGATGCTCGAGGAAGGTTCCGACGCGGGCGTCATCGAACACCACGAGCATCAGATGGTCAAAAACGTGTTCAGGCTCGATGACCGTCAGATTGCGTCGTTCATGGTCCCACGCGGAGAGGTCGTATACCTTGACGCGGATGCCACCCTACGGGAAAACCTCCTTCGTTTCGAACAGAGCCAACACTCACGCTTTCCGGTAGTTCAAGGAGGATGGAACAATATATTAGGCGTTATTAACGCTCGGCAACTGCTATCTCAAACTCTCCGCGGCGAAAGTCCAAACCTCGTAGCGGACCTACAACCTGCTGTCTTTGTTCCTGAGACCCTCACCGGAATGGAGCTTCTAGAAAACTTTAAAAACACAGGAGTCCAAATGGCTTTCATCGTAGACGAGTATGGTGAGCTACAAGGCATCGTTACACTACAGGATGTCATGGAGGCTATTACCGGCGAATTCAAGACTAGCCGTGCGGAGGACTCTTGGGCTGTACAAAGACAAGACGGATCCTGGCTCCTCGACGGTCTCATTCCCGTTCCCGAGCTCAAGGACCGTTTGGGCATAGTTCAAGTTCCAGAGGAGGACCGCGGCAGATACAACACGCTTAGCGGAATGTTGATCCTTCTCTTGGGAAAAATGCCGCAGACGACGGATAAATGTGATTGGGTTGGCTGGAGCTTCGAAATTGTTGATCTTGATGGACTACGTATTGACAAAGTTTTGGCTACCAAGCAAGCATGACTCGAATCCAGCGCTCTCAGACAACGTTGGAGGATCCGCCACCTAAATCTATTCCCGACCACCATTTCTTAGACTCTGGACTACTGATAAAGCAACTGTCGTTATTTGAAGGCTGACCAGCGTCCTTGCCCTGCCCCATTACTGCACCCGTTGAAGCTTGATCAAACTACATTGCTGGAAGCAAGATGGCACGTGAATTCTGAATTACCAGATTCGATTTGAAACGTCGCATGCGCAATACCGAACTGCTCCCGAACCTCTTCACATACGTGTTGCAAGAAGCCATCGTCAATCACGTCCGCCGGCCGCACAAGGTGCGCGGTGAGAGCAGTCACCGTTGTACTAAGGGGCCAAATGTGCAGGTCATGTACATCGGTCACCCCAGGCAGACTTAGTAAGAACGTCTTGACCTCGATGGCATTAATCCCTTCTGGGACCTTATCTAGAGCGAGATTAACGCTGTCGCGCAAAAGACCCCAAGTGGAAATCAAAATGAGGGAGGCGATTATTAGACTCACAACGGGATCAAGCCAAGACCAGCCTGTCAGGAGAATTACGAGGCCAGAGACGACAACGCCTGCAGAGACTACCGCGTCTGACGCCATATGCAGGAACGCGCCTTTAATATTAAGGTCGCCCTCGCGACCCCTTGCGAAAAGAAGGGCGGTTACCCCGTTCACGAGAATTCCGACGGCCGCGACGACCATTACGGTCTTTCCACCCACTGCACCAGAGGGCACGCCGTCAATGAGTCGGCGAACCGCTTCGACTGCGATTGCCCCGACACCAACGAGCAAAACGACCCCGTTGCTTAACGAGGCTAATATTGTAGTTCTGCCATATCCGTAAGTGCGGCTTACAGTGGGTCGGCGACGCGCGAGCCACGTCGCCCCCCAAGCGAGTAGTAGACCAAGGACGTCGCCAAGGTTGTGGGCGGCGTCTGCTAACAGCGCGATCGAGTGCGCTGAAAAACCATAAACAAATTCGCCGATAACAAACGCAGCATTTAGCGCAGAGCCAATGGCAAACGCAGCATCAAAACCAGCAGGTGGAGCATGATGGTGACCGCCATGCTCATGATCATGGCCGTGGCTGGCATGACTTTCGGACGCGTGGCTGTGTTGGTGTTGGTTAATCATGTGGCAGCTCGGCTATTAAATTGGCTTAGTATTCATGTTTGTCGTCTGCCGACGATGCTATCGGCTGTCAGCATACGGCGAGAATCGCAATATGGATACCTGACAAAACTTACGCCTTGCCGCATGATCAATCTCATCAAGCTCCAGATAGCCCGGTCTTGCGATCACGAGACAACCGAACGTTTTGTGTTGGCATTAGGTTGCGGAAGCTAAGCAAATTAGCGCCTTAATTGTTTGCTACCCATACTTCGAGTTCGCTAGCAGTCCGCCGTGTCGGCCTATTTAGTGCTCGCACGAGGTCGTTAGATTCGATCCCAAGATCAAAATCACTTATCCAATATGCGAATGTTTAGGACGCGCCGGCGCAACCTCCATACTCGAAAGCTTTTGAACGATTCCGCAGTCACCTACTGGTCGTTCCGTGGCACAGCGAGCTCTCAGATCCATGAGTTGCCCGCGCAAATGGAGTAGTTCCTCGATTCGATGGTCAACATGCGATATGTGCTCGTCGACGAGTGAGTTAACAGCGCCGCAGTGCTCGCCCGGAGCATCTGTCAAATCCAATAATGCCCTGATCTCATCATGCGCCATGTCTAAGGCACGGCAGTTCCGGATGAACCGTAACCGTTCGACATGCTTGCCCGAGTAGTCCCGATAGTTGCCTTCGGTCCGCTCTGCGTCGACCATCAGACCCTCTTTTTCATAAAAACGGATTGTTTCGGTCGTGCAGCGGGCGGTTTTTGCAAGCTCACCAATTTTCATGCTTACCTCCGAAAGTTCTTGACCTTATAGTCACTTCAAGGTGTCTACTAGAACACAAATCCAGCTAGGAAGCCACAATGTCCGATACCAGCTTGACACCTGCGCGTTCAGACCAAGCGTCGCCTAACCATGACAGTCATGACTGTTGCGGTCATTCCAAAAGCAACGCCGAAAAATACGTCCGTGTTCCGGAGGCCGATCTCGAACGAGCAATACCGGACGAAGCTCTGGAGTACCCTTCCGATGCAGACGAATCGAGACTCAGGCCAAAGCACACGACGCACGGCCATGGATCGCATGTCCACGATCACTCATCGCACGCGGATTCTCGTCAACACGTGTCAGCGAACGATCACGCCTCACATGCCCATGACAGTTGTGGCCACGATCACTCATCGCACGCGGATTCTGGTCAACACGTGTCAGCGCACGATCACGCCACACATGCCCATGACGAATGTGACCACTGCCATGTACATCCCGATGCAGAGGGGTCGCAACCGTCACCCGCACTCGCTGGCCTTGCCAGTCCACAACGGGTTGGCAAGAACGTTCGTACGCCAATTCGCATCATGCAAATGGATTGTCCGACTGAAGAGGCGCTGATTCGAAAGAAACTCGGGACCATGAAGTCTGTGGAGGGCATGGAATTCAATCTGATGCAGCGCGTGATCATGGTGGAACATGCGCCAGACGCACTTGATTCCGTGGCAGAAGCCATCAAGTCGCTCGGTTTTACGCCCGAGTTGCCGAATTCCACTGGTGAGCTTGATACGGCAGTCGCAGAGGCTAAGAAACCATGGTGGCCTCTCGCGCTAGCCGGCGTTGCGGCAATTGGGTCCGAAGCCGCAAGCTGGTTGGGCGCGTCGATGTGGATATCTGCAGCTCTCGCAATTCTTGCGGTCGTCGCTTGCGGACTAACAACGTATAAGAAAGGTTGGGTTGCGATTTCGAATGGCAACTTAAACATCAACGCGTTAATGAGTATTGCAGTTACTGGCGCGCTTGTGCTCAGGCAATGGCCCGAGGCTGCCATGGTGATGGTGCTATTTACCGTTGCCGAGCTCATCGAGGCAAAATCGCTTGACCGCGCACGTAACGCCATCCAAGGTCTTATGCAATTGACGCCGGCTAAGGCGACCGTACGCCAGCCCGACGGCACATGGGCTGATATCGATGCCAAAGCGGTTGTTATCGGGGCGATAGTTCGAATTAAGCCCGGTGAACGTATCGGACTGGATGGCACGGTTGTAACTGGCAGATCAACGGTCAACCAAGCTCCGATCACAGGCGAAAGCCTGCCGGTCGATAAAGCGGAGGGCGATGCCGTTTTTGCCGGAACAATCAACGAAGTAGGATCGTTCGAGGTTCAGGTAACCGCAGTCGCGGGTAATACAACCCTCGCGCGCATCATCCATGCGGTGGAGGACGCGCAGGGCGCAAAAGCGCCGACGCAACGGTTTGTTGATCAGTTCGCGCGTGTCTATACCCCCGCCGTGTTTGCCGTCGCGCTCGCTGTTGCAATCCTACCGCCTCTTCTTGCAGGCGGCGCTTGGCAAGAATGGGTCTACAAGGCGCTTGTCTTACTCGTGATTGCATGTCCGTGCGCCCTTGTGATTTCTACTCCTGTGACCATCGTAAGCGGTCTTGCGGCAGCAGCGCGCAAGGGCATTTTAGTCAAGGGTGGTGTCTACCTCGAGGAAGGAAGAAAGCTGACGTGGCTAGCGCTCGACAAAACCGGAACTATCACCCATGGCAAACCCGTTCAGACCGACTTTGAATTGATTGACCACGACGCCGATCGGGAACAATGTCGGCAGATTGCGTCTAGTTTGGCCGGCCGGTCGGATCATCCTGTTTCCCAGTCCATCGCCAAAGCGGCGGACTCCGAAGGAATGGCTCGCATCACTGTCGATGGTTTCGAAGCAATCCCAGGACGCGGAGTACGCGGAGTAGTAGCAAGCCAAACATACACGCTCGGCAACCACCGGCTCGTTGAGGAACTCGGGCAGTGCTCTCATTCCCTAGAGACCACGCTGGAAGCGTTAGAAAAACAGGGCAAGACTGTCGTCATGTTGAGCGACGCGACGCACGTGCTCGCATTGTTCGCGGTCGCCGATACGGTCAAAGAGACGAGTCAGGCAGCGGTTGAAGATCTGCACAGATTGGGCATTCGTACAGCGATGCTTACTGGAGACAATCCGCACACCGCAAGCACAATAGCTCGACTTGTCGGAATCGACGAGGCTCGCGGAAATCAACTGCCAGAAGACAAACTCAAAGCAGTTGTCGATCTATCCGCAGACGGGTCAGTCGTCGGGATGGTCGGCGACGGTATTAACGACGCTCCCGCGCTTGCGCGCGCTAATATCGGGTTCGCGATGGGAGCCATGGGAACGGACACCGCGATTGAGACGGCTGACGTCGCACTAATGGACGACGACCTTCGCAAAATTCCCGCCTTTGTTCGCCTGTCGAAAGCGACGCATGCCATCCTCGTGCAAAACATCACAATGGCCTTGGGTATCAAAGCCATCTTCCTGACTCTGACCTTGTTGGGATCGGGAACAATGTGGATGGCCGTGTTCGCCGATGTCGGCGCGAGCTTGCTTGTAGTGGGTAACGGTTTGCGTCTGCTTCGCAAATGAATCTGGCCATAGGTAGCACGCGCAACACAACAATTAATGGAGAGTAGCATGGGACTCTTGGATAGACTTCTCGGCGGCCACCGCGGCGGGCATGGCGGCGGCAGCCATGGTGGAGGAGGACACGGCAGTGGGCATGGCCGCAGCCATGACGACCGCTACGACTCTGGTCACGGATGGGGACAAGGTGGCGCGAATCGACCAGAATATCGGGATAATCCTCGCGCTCCAGCCGACTACGGCCGCGAAACTCCCGATCCAGGACAGGGATGGGGCAGAGGCAACCCGCCGAGTGTGGCATGTCCGAAGTGCAATGCTTCGAATCTGCTGGATGCGAAGTTCTGTTCGCAATGTGGTGCTTCCATTGCGCCTGCTTCTTGCGCTAAGTGCGGAGTGGCACTTGTCCCGGGGGCCAAGTTTTGTAGTGGGTGCGGTGCGCCGCAATCGACTTGATACAAGCAGGTCAATCAGCGCTTGTCACTGGCGCGTGACCTGACATGTTAGTGACCTGCCATGTTAGTCGCCGAATACGGTTCAGCGGAACCATTGCGTTGAACTGTTCAACCACCTGCAGCCAAAAATTGTAGCTACGGGGCAGGCTTTTTTTAAAATTAGACGAGACGTTTAGTGTCCCCATCGTTGAAGCTTGCGCTCTATACATTGCCGCCGGTACTGGCAGCTATCATCGGATCGGCATTAGCATCGTTTCGACCGCCTGGGCCACGATCCACAAGCATAATTCAGCATTTCACCGCCGGCATCGTCTTCGCCGCGGCTGTCCTTGAGCTGCTTCCCCAAGATCGTCAACACGCGACCACACCAGTGATTGTGGGCTTCGCATTAGGACTTGCCTTAATGCTATCGCTCAGGAAAGTGTCGGAGTGGATCGAAGCGCGGTTTGGGAACGCATCGTTTCCGACGGGTTTGTTGCTCGTTACAGGCGTGGATTTGATTGTAGATGGTGGGGTTTTAGGAATTGCATTCGCAGCCGGCGAGCAAACCGGCATCATCCTCACGATTGCGCTGACGTTGGAGGTGCTGTTCCTGGCCCTTTCAGTGAGCGTTGCGTTGAGCGCGGCGAAAGTGGCTAAACGATGGGCATTGACCGTTCCGTCTGTGTTAGCGTTCTTGCTCAGCGCCGCAGCAATTGGCGGACATGCCGTCTTCGCAGGAATGTCGCCTACGCCCTACGCAGTATTGCTTGGCTTCGGCACAGTTGCCTTGCTTTTCTTGGTGACTGAAGAACTCTTAGTGGAAGCACACGAAGTACCTGAAACTTCATTCGCGACTGCTGCGTTCTTTGTTGGCTTCATTGTCTTCTTCCTAATTGAGGCTGTTGTCAAACCATAGTGAGCCATGATGTGACCGTATGAAATAGGTCGATTGGCATTGCCGACCCGGATAGAACTACTAACGTGGAGACAACGAATGATCGACCCGGCGGCAAAGCCCTCGCAGTCTATGAGCGACCGAACGTCAGGGGCAATGCGCGATGTCCTGCGAGGGCGCCGTAAGGGGTTGCTGGTTCTGCTGCCTTTCATTGGACCTGCCGTCGTCGTTTCTGTGGCATATATGGACCCCGGGAACTTCGCTACAAATATCCAGGCCGGAGCTCGGTATGGGTACGCATTGCTCTGGGTGGTTTTGCTCGCGAATCTCATCGCCATGCTCTTCCAGGCGCTCTCGGCAAAGCTTGGAATTGTGACTGGGCGCAACCTGGCAGAACTTTGCCGAGATCACTTTCCACGGCCGCTTGTTCTCGCAATGTGGGTGATAAGTGAAATTGCCGCCATGGCAACTGACCTTGCCGAATTTGTCGGGGTGCGATCGGGCTGAGCCTGTTGTTCAGAATGCCTTTGCTCCTCGGGATGGTCGTAACCGCAGTCATTGTTTATAGTGTTTTGCTGCTTGAGAAGACCGGCTTCAGGCAACTAGAACTAGCTATTGGCGCTCTGGTTGGCATCATTGGAATTTCGTACGTTGCGGAGCTTTTCATCGCCCCTGTCGAATGGGCTAGTGTCGGTATGCACCTATTGCTCCCACAGCTTCCCGATGCGCAAGCTCTCTCGATTGCTGTCGGAATCATCGGGGCGACAGTCATGCCTCACGCACTTTTTTTGCATTCCGGCTTGGCGCAAAATCGCCTGCCCGCGGCAACCACTTCGGAACGAAAAAAGCTACTTAGGTTTTCTAACGCAGAAGTGATCATTGCACTCACAATCGCCGGAATAATAAATGTTGCAATGGTGGTCATGGCTGCAGGCGCGTTCCATTCCGGGCACCGCGACGTCGCTGAGATCCAAGCCGCGTACCGCACGCTCACGCCGCTCCTTGGCGCCGCTGCAGCGAGTATGTTTTTGGTGTCATTGATTGCATCTGGCATATCGAGTTCAGTGGTCGGTACGATGGCTGGGCAGATGATTATGCAAGGGTTTGTAGGGTTTCGCATTCCCCTCTGGCTGCGACGCGCAATCACGATGGTTCCGGCGTTCGTTGTAGTCGCGCTTGGTGTCAATGCGACCCAGGCGCTGGTTGTAAGTCAAATCGTGCTCAGTTTTGCGCTTCCTGTTCCAATGTGTGCTCTCGTGTGGTTCACTTGTCGGAAAGACGTCATGGGTGAGCATCGAAACGGATTCGTCATCAAAGTTGTAGCAACGCTTGCTGCGATGTTGGTGCTAGTGCTTAACGTTGTTCTGCTGCTTCAGACTTTCGGGCTGGACTTTTCGGTTCTCCACGCTAGCTAGATATCAAAGGATTCCCGTGAATATTTGGCTTCAAGAAGTGATGCAGACAATACAACAAGAGTTTCACGATCTCGGTGATGCGTTCTATATCACTCAGGTCGTAATGCGGCTTGGAATGGCGCTCATACTCGGCGGCATCGTAGGATTCGAACGGGAATCGGCTGGAAGCGACGCCGGCATGCGTACTCATATGCTTGTCGCAGTGGGGTGCGCGCTATTCATTTTAGTGCCGTTGCAAGCAGGGTTCTCGCAAGACAATATGAGCCGAGTTATTCAGGGTCTGGTTTCAGGCGTGGGATTTCTCGGGGCCGGCGCCATACTGAAACCGGCAGACGATCGGGTCCGTGGCCTGACGACTGCCGCAAGCCTCTGGCTAAGCGCTGGGGTCGGCATGGCTGTTGGGCTTGGCCGCGAGGCCACCGCAACGTTGAGCGTCCTAGTCGCAATTGGGATCCTCGCTGGTGCGCGGCTTTTCAGAAAGAAGTTGCCGAGAGCGAGCCGAAAACAAGGGGAAATGGCGGAAAACCCGACAGGCCAGCTGTAAGGTCGTAAGGTCCGCTACCGCAATAAAATGTACGAGGTTTCGAGCTTGGGGGACGCGTACATCAGGAACGAGCCCTAGCAGGCTGCGGAAATACCGCATCCCGAAGTCACCCAAAAGGTCAGTTCAAACGTTGTTAGTAAAGACCCCACAACTGTGAGAAGCGATGCGCGGCGCCGATATCTTTACCGAGAACTTGTTCACCTTGCGTAAGCTGGAGGACTTTGTTCCAGCCGATCATCCGCTGCGCTCGATTCGCAAGATGGCCAACGCAGCTTTGGCCAAGATGGATCGGTTGTTTGCCGGCATGTACGAGGCTGATATCAAAGGTGGGCGGCCCAGCATTGCCCCGGAGAAGCTGCTGCGCGCGATGCTGTTGCAAGTGCTCTATAGCGTGCGCTCCGAGCGCCAGTTGATGGAGCAGGTTCAATATAACCTGCTGTTTCGTTGGTTTATCGGGCTGTCGATGGACGATGCCGTGTGGGTGCCCACCGTCTTCACCAAGAACCGCGAGCGCCTGATCAAGCATGACGCGGTCATCGAATTCTTCAACGAGGTTGTTAGCATTGCCGAGAACAAGCAGTGGCTCTCGGGCGAGCACTTCAGCGTCGATGGCACGTTAATTCAAGCATGGGCCGGCCATAAAAGCTTTGTGCGCCGCGACGATGATCAGGATAGCGAAGACGGTGGGAGCTTCAAGGGCGAGACGCGCAGCAATGGGACGCATGAATCAAAGAGCGACCCGGATTCGCGGCTGTATCGTAAGGGCAAAACGGCAAGCGAGCTACGCTACATGGGCCACACGTTGAGCGACAACCGCCATGGGCTGATCGCCAGCGCCGTGGTGACGCTAGCCGATGGCTATGCCGAGCGTGAAGCGGCCAAAGTGATGATCGACGATGCCCGTCAGGCGCTTGGCGACCCGACACGCGAGATTACGCTGGGAGCAGACAAAGGCTATGACGCGGCAGAGTTCATCGAGGCCTGCAAGGCCATGAAAGTCACGCCTCACGTGGCGCAAAACAAGTCAGGTCGCCAGTCGGCGGTACCTGACTCAATCGCCCAGAGTGCGGGCTACGCGGTTTCCCAGCAAAAGCGCAAGCTCATCGAACAGGGTTTCGGCTGGGCCAAGAGCATCGGCGGTATGCGCCAGGTGATGGTGCGCGGCTTGAAGAAGGTCGATCAGATGTTTGTGCTGACGATGGCCGTGTACAACCTCGTGCGCATGCGCACCTTGGGACAACTCCGTGCGTTGCAGCCGCAGTGAACCAAAAGTGCGCAAGAGAACGTCATAAACAGGTCCGAAAACCGAAATTAACCGGTCCATATTCCAAACTATGAAAAATCCCCCGCCGAAAATTCTGATCAAGCTCATGGCTCAGTAAAGTCGGCCTGTATTTCCGCAGCCTGCTAGGACCCAGGCGCGCGATCACGTAAGGATCAGCGTTCAACCGAATTTACGCGACTATCAATAAAGTACTAACGCCCTTGCTTGTAACGAGTAAAGCACTGATTGTTTTCAAGCATAGGGTCAGGACGCGGCGGCTGTCACCACTCTCTGTCACTTTCTTAAGGCATACAGACGCGGGGCGCCAACTGGCGTCACTGCACCAGTTTGTATTTACTGCCACGACATTGGCGAAGCCTAGTCGGGGTGCCCTCAAGGAACGGATTTTTTCGTACGGTAAGGCCGAATGCCCCTTACACGGCGCTGGTGTCACGCGCTTCTTCACCCCGCTGCAATGAGGCGATCAACGGACACGACACGTTACCGCTGCGCGAATGGCACGCGCACACGAGCTGGGTCAGCACGGCCTCCATCCGCTGGAGATCGGCAAGCTTATCTTGTATGTTTCTTAGCTTGTGTTCGGCGAGACTGCTCGCCTCGTCGCAATGCGTCCCATCCTCCAGTTTCAGCAGGTCCGCGATTTCGTCGAGGCTGAAGCCCAACCGCTGGGCCGATTTGACGAACCGCACCCGCGTCACGTCCGCCGTGCCGTAGCGGCGAATGCTGCCGTACGGCCTTTCCGGCTCGAGCAGCAGGCCCTTGCGCTGGTAGAACCGGATCGTCTCCACGTTGACGCCGGCCGCCTTCGCGAAGGCGCCGATGGTCAGACTTTCGCTACCGTTTTCCATACCGCTTGACTCCGTACATAGGTACGGAAGTAACGTTACGCTACTCATCGGGAATCCGGAAGGGCAAGCGTATGGCGGAACCACAGAAAAGACGCGGCGTGCTCGCTGCCGGCGGACTGGCCGCGATCCTTGCGTCGACCTGCTGCCTCGGGCCGCTGGTGCTCGTCGCGCTGGGTGTCAGCGGCGCTTGGATCGGCAACCTGACTTTGCTCGAACCCTGGCGGCCGGTTTTCATCGGCGCCGCGCTGGTGGCGCTGTTTTTCGCCGGACGGCACATCTTCCGCCCCGCTGCGGCGTGCAGGCCCGGCGAGGTGTGCGCGATTCCACAGGTGCGTGCCGCGTACAAGCTCATCTTCTGGATCGTTGTCTGGCTAGTACTGATCGCGCTCGGTTTCCCTTACGTACTGCCCATGTTCTATTGACCAGGAGTTCCTCATGAAAAAACTGCTTGCTGCACTCGTTGTTGCTGTCGTCGCTGTCCCGGTCTGGGCGGCGCCACAGACCGTCGAGTTGTCGGTGCCTGGCATGACCTGCGCGGCCTGCCCGGTCACGGTCAAACACGCGCTGTCCAAAGTTGCGGGCGTCGAAAAAACGGATGTCCGTTTCGAGCAAAGGGAAGCCATCGTGACGTTCGATGACAGCAAGACCAATGTCCAGGCGCTGACCAGGGCCACTGCGGACGCGGGCTACCCGTCGTCCGTCAAACCCTGAAACTACGGAGGTATTGCCATGTCGTTCGTCACGCGCGTGGCCGATAAGGCCGGTTTGCTCGGCAGCATCGTGTCGGCGATGGGCTGTGCGAGCTGCTTTCCCGCGATCGCCAGTCTGGGCGCCACCATTGGGCTGGGCTTCCTGAGCCAGTATGAAGGGTTGTTCATCCGCATCCTGCTACCGGCCTTCGCCGGCGTCGCGCTGTTCGCCAATGCGGTCGGCTGGCTCAACCATCGGCAGTGGCGCCGCACCGTGCCCGGCCTGATCGGCCCGCTGCTGGTGTTGGCAGCCGTGTTTGTGATGCGGGCCTATGGCGAGCGCAGCGGCTGGCTGCTCTATCCCGGTCTCGCCATCATGCTGGCGACATCGCTCTGGGACCTGTTCTCCCCGGCCCAGCGCGTCTATGCCACCGATTCGTGTGATCCGGGCACGGCCGACGTGCGCAAAGGTTGAGTAGTGACGCATCTAACTCAGTCCATGAAAGAACGGAGCAAGCCCATGATGACCTTGAAGATCGACGGGATGACCTGCGCTTCCTGCGCTGAGCACGTCAGGCAGGCGCTGGAAAAGGTGCCCGGCGTGCGCTCGGCAGCGGTCTCGTATTCCAGGTCGCTCGCCGATGTGGTGGCCGATCACGGAGTCAGCCACGACGCACTGGCTGCCGCCGCGACGACGGCTGGCTACCACGCGAGGGTTGCCGACGTGCCGGCTCACTCCGCAGGCCCGATCGACAAATCGCTCGGCCGGTCGGAGGCTGCGGGGAAACGCACCGGCGATGACGGGCCGCTGCGGGTCACCGTGATCGGCAGTGGTGGCGCTGCCATGGCGGCTGCGCTGAAGGCCGCCGAAAGCGGTGCTCAGGTAACACTGATCGAGCGCAGCACCCTCGGCGGCACGTGCGTGAACGTCGGGTGCGTGCCGTCCAAGATCATGATCCGTGCCGCCCATATCGCGCATCTGCGGCAGGTAAGCCCCTTCGATGCGGGGATCAGCGCCGCGGCGCCGGTGATCGACCGGCCGAGCCTGCTTGCCCAGCAGCAGGCGCGCGTGGACGAACTGCGCCACGCCAAATACGAAAACATTCTCGACACGAGCCCGAACATCAATGTTCTGCACGGCGAGGCGCGCTTCACGGGGAGCCATACGCTCACCGTCACGCTGACCGCCGGCGGCGAACGCACGGTGTCGTTCGATCGCTGCCTGATTGCCACGGGCGCAACTGCCGCGGTGCCGCCGATTCCGGGCCTAAAGGAAACGCCGTACTGGACCTCGACCGAGGCGCTGGCGAGCGATACGATTCCCGCACGACTGGCCGTGATCGGCTCGTCAGTGGTGGCTGTGGAACTGGCCCAGGCCTTTGCACGGCTGGGCAGTCATGTCATCGTCCTGGCCCGTCACACACTGCTCTACCAGGAGGACCCGGCGATCGGCCAAACCGTGACGGCGGCCTTTCGCGCCGAGGGCATCGAGGTGCTGGAACAGACCCAGGCGAGCCACGTGTCGTACGCTGATGGCACGTTTGTCCTCACCACGAACCACGGCGAGGTGCGGGCCGACCAGCTGCTGGTGGCAACGGGCCGAGCCCCGAACACCGGCAGTCTGAGTCTGGAAAGTGCCAGCGTGCAGCTCGACGGCGCCGTGCCCGTCGAGCA
>NZ_JBSIPA010000660.1:0-2597 GCF_053574605.1 Caballeronia sp. M23-90
TCGGCGGCGGCGACGATGGTGCCGCTCGCCATCGCTCGCGTGAAGGCGAGCTATCCGCAGTTGCAGATCTGGCTGCAGGTGGAGACATCGGACGTGATGTTGCCGCTCGTGGCCCAGGGACATCTCGACATCATGGTTGGCCGCGTGCTCGAGCGGCAGGGCCAGTTCAAGGATGCGGTGCGTTACGAGCCTATCGCCGAGGAACCGCTTTGCGTGGTCGTGCGTCCCGGGCATCCGCTCGCGAGGGCAAGCGGGCTGACCATGGCTGACATTGTCGGCGAGGGCTGGGTCTTGCATCCCCCGGGCAGCGTCTTGCGGCATCGGTTCGACATGGTGTTTTCGCAGATCGGTCTCGCCGCGCCGGATAACGTGGTGAACACGAACAACATCGTCGCGATCTCGGGCATCCTGCTGCAAAGCGACATGCTTGCCGTGATGCCGGAAGAGGTCGCGCGGCAATACGAGGAGTTTGGCACGCTGAAGCGTCTTGCTATTGAATTGCCTTGCCGCATGGACGCGTTCGGAATCATCACCCGGCAAACGCGCTTGTTGTCGCCGGCGGCGACCGTCGTTTTGCGTGCATTGCACGATGCCGCGCTGGAGGTTTATGGCGCGCGGGTGGACGCTATTGCCTGACGCAAACGCCTGAAATAAGGCCCTGGGCACGCCATCTGCTCTTGCAATCCCTAAACGGATTCTGGAGAGAAGATCATGTTCAGCTTTAGCGAAAGCATATACCGCGGTTATCGGATCACAGCCTGGGCGCAAAGCGCCCTGGATCTCACCGATAGCGCCAAGCCCACGAGCTTCGTCGCACGTGCTGTCGTGGCCGGGACCGCGGCGGCGGTGATGGACTACCGCTTGCCGGTTCCCGGTCTCGACGCGGCAGCATTCGCGCAACCGGCGGCGGCCCGGCACCGGGCTGAAGCAGCTGCACGAGCTTATATTGATGAACTGCGCCGCAACGAGGAAGCGGAGTCGGCCGGGCAGTATCGCCGGTCCCGTGCCGATGGAAACCGGGGCGTCAGCGCCGCCGCATAAGCGCCTGACCGTTAACGCATTGAACCAGCCGGGCGGCTGGTTCAGGCCGCGCGTCTAGCTAGGTTCAAGGCTGAAAGCAAGTAAAGAGATTAATTGTAAGCTGTATTTGAGAATGCTTCTCGTTTAGGTTATATTGAAATCCGACCTAGAAATGAGGGGCAACTCGATGACGGAAGTGCTCGACCGGCCGGCACAATCGCCCGCCACACCGCTGATACCTCCTTCGCTCGTTAGCGCCGGGAACGCATGGCGTCCCGTTCATGACGCCCAGCCGGCAACTGAATCGCCCGCGCAAAAGGCAGCATGCCCTGCACGAACGCTGCTCGACATCGCCATCTCCAACCGGCCGATGCTCGTGAACATGGCGCGTGGTTTTGTTGGTTGCGGCAGCCGGGCGGAAGACGTTGTCCACGACGTCTTCATCAAGCTCATCGATTTCCCCAATCAGGACGCGGTCCGCCAGCCCGCCGCGTATGTCGCGCGGATGGTGCGCAATGCATCGATCGACGCGTGCCGTTCGCAGACGCTCGAAAACACCTATCACGCCGACGAAGACGACGGTCTCGACGTGCCGTCGCCGCAATGCACACCCGAAGTCATGGCCGAGACGCGCGACACGCTGCGTCAGGTCATGGCTGCGCTGGAACAATTGCCGGCGCGCTGTCGCGCGGCCTTCGAGATGGTGCGTTTGCGCGAGGAAACGCTGAAAAGCACGGCGAGCGCGCTCAACGTCTCGCAAACGCTGGTCCATTTCATGGTGCGTGACGCTGAAAAGCATTGTGTCGATAGCCTCGATGCCTGCCATCGCGGCGACGCGAATCCGCGCTATTTCGACGGCTGCGCACGTCGCCGGTAAAAATTCGCTTTCCCCAAGCGTCTATTCCATACAGATGGCGCCGTGAGCTCAAGGCTTCCGGCCGCCGACCTCCCAAGTTTTCCCCGACCAGGCCGCCGATCATGACGCAAGCCCAGCACACCCCGACCGCGTTCGCACGCGAAGCCGACGAACTCGAGTACACGGTCGTCATCAATGACGAGGAGCAGTATTCGCTTTGGCCGACCTTTCGCGCGGTGCCTGCGGGCTGGCGCACGGTCGGCGTGAGCGGCTCGAAGGATACGTGTCTCGCGCATATCGAAACCGTCTGGACCGACATGCGCCCCGCCGGTCTGCGCCGCCACATGGACGGCGTCGCGTCCTGAACATGCATGCCGGGTGATGTCATCCCGCGCCAGGAGAATTTCGCATGAACTCGCTTCCAGAGGCACGGCCGACGCTGGACGATCTGAACATCGAACCGGGATTGCCGACCGTGGTCTCGCCCAGACCCGGCGTCACCTTCTCGCTTGAAGAAGCCGCAGCGCCGCTGCGCACGATCATCGACAGTACGCTCGAGCGTTCAGGCGGGCTGCGCTTCACGGGCTTCGAGGTTGCATCGATAGAAGCATTCCAGCGCTTCGCCGCATCGTGCGGAGATCCGCTCATTGGGTATGAATTTGCATCGACGCCGCGCAGCCAGGTCGAGGGCGCCGTGTACACATCGACGGAATATCCGCCA
>NZ_JBSIPA010000661.1:0-2595 GCF_053574605.1 Caballeronia sp. M23-90
TCTCCTCGCCGTCGGCGGGTTCGTCGGAGCGTGTGCGTTCGCCTGCGTCGGCCTGGTCATGTGCGTCATCGGCACGAACGGGGCGCTCGGATTCGGGCGAATCGCTGTCGTGGGAATGTGTCAAAACAACCTCAAATGTGTCGGGTCGCGCGCCCGTCGCGAGCGCGTCAGAAAAATCCGGCCGTTGGTGATAAATAGCCGAATGAAGGTTTCGTACAAACGAGCTAGCCGTTTTACGGCTAGCCGTTACGGCTGGCGATCAACGGCGTCAGGCCCTGCGCGCAGCCCGGTCGTCCGGTGCGTCGAGTTCGTCGGTTTCGTTTGCTTCGTCAGGCGCTTTCGCCGCGCCTGCACTGTCCGATACGCCTTGAACGGACGTAACGTCGATTTCATTTACTGCGGGCGATGCATCTTCCTGCCCCGCGGGCGATGCGTTCGTTTGCACGTCAGCAGGCGCATCGTTGCGCGAATCCAGAATCGCAGCCTCTTCAGCGTGGACCACCGCGTCAGAACCGGGTTCCTCAACTGGCGGCAGTTCGACCGCGGCAACCGGCACAGCATCCGATGCTCCCGGCTCGCCGTCGGCATCGGCATCGGCATCGGCGGCATTGGCCTCAGGCTTGCTCGCTGACTCCGGTCGCACGCCTTGCGCGAGCGCAGCGACAATGGCAGCCGCCGGGTCGTCGCCAGGAAAATCGATTGCATGCTGCGCGAGCAGCGATGCTTCCAGTTGCGCCGACGGGTTATCGAGCGCGGGAAGTTCGTCGAGCGCGCTCAAACCGAGATCATCCAGGAACTGCTTGGTGGTTGCATAGAGCGCGGGCCTGCCCGGCACATCGCGGTGGCCGATCACCTCTATCCAGCCGCGATCCTCGAGTTGCTTCACCACCTGCGTGTTCACGGTCACACCGCGAATTTCTTCGATATCGCCGCGCGTGACCGGCTGCCGGTAACCGATGATCGCCAGCGTTTCGAGAACCGCGCGCGAATACTTGGGCGGCTTCTCGGGGTGCAGCCGATCGAGATATGACCGCATTGCGGGCTTGCTCTGAAACCGCCATCCGGACGCGAGAGCCACGAGTTCCACACCGCGCCCCGACCAGTCCTGCTTGAGGGTGTCGAGCAAGGTGCGAACCGTATCCGCCGAGATATCGTCGGCGAAGAGCTTGCGCAACTCGGCGAGTTTCAGCGGCTCCTGCGCGCAGATCAAGGCTGTCTCGAGGACGATCTTCGCCTCTTGGGTATTCATGCAGCTAGATAGGACCCTGTATGGTCTATGAACCGGTCAAGTCAGGCCGAAACGAAGGACGCCGATTACTCGAACCATTCGCAACGCTCAGACTGGACAATCGTGGACGAGGATACTGACGACGCGCTCGCCCGATTTATGATCGGTCATATTGATTGGGAGCACGCACCGGGGGGAGGCACAACACGGGATCAGATCCTGATCGCCGAGCTTATCCCAGCCGGACGAAGTAGCACTTTCCAAGGCGGAAGCGCGTGACTGCACGCATATTACGCAAAAAAAAACGGTGCGTAAAGGTGAAACATCGCGCCGCGTCCGGCCTCACGTCTGCAAGCTTTACAGGCTCGGCCTGCGGCCTGCTTTGCCGCCATGCCGGTACGGCGCGCCGAACGGCCGTTTTCGGGCGGTCGTGCTTCCCCAGGCAAGGTTGAGCCGCTCCAGCCCCGCGCCTGCGGCCGGCTCACACTGTGGACCGCGTTTCCATGAAGCTGCGCAAGCGCGCGACGCCGGCATCCAGACGCGCGGTGTCGCAGGCATAGCACCAGCGCACGTATCCCTCGCCCTCCGGACCGAAAGCACTGCCTGGCGCCAAGCCGAGTCCGCTCTCACGCACCAGGGTCTTGCAAAGCTCGAGGCTGTGATCTGCCCCTGGAAGCTTGAAGAACAGATACATGGACCCCAGCGGCGCACGAACATCGACGCCGGGAATGGCCTGCAGCGCCGTCACCAGATAGTCGCGGCTGGCACGCAGGTCTGCGACCACGGATTGCGTAAACTGCTCGCCATCCCGTACGGCTGCGATTCCGGCTAACTGCACGAAAGACGGCGCGCACGACGTGTTGTATTCAACGAGCTTGCCCAGATCCTCCATCACGCTTTCGGGCGCGACGATCCAGCCAAGCCGCCAGCCGGTCATCAACCACGCCTTCGAGAATGAATTCACCGCGATCACGCGTTCGTCGCGGGAGGCGAGGTCGAGAAACGAGGGCGCGACGGTTGCGTCATTGCCATAATAGAGGCGTTCGTAGACTTCATCTGCGATCAGCCAGATGCCGTTCTGGCGGCATCGGTCCAGCACTGCTTGCTGCTGTTCACGCGTCATCACCCAGCCCGTCGGGTTGTTCGGCGAGTTGATCATCAGCATGCGTGTATCGGGCGTCAGGGCCGCCAGCAAACGATCCAGGTCCAGCACCCAGCCATCTTCCCCATACGTCAGCGACCCTTGCGGAAGAAATTGCGCACGGCATGTTCTGCCTGCTGCGGCATGTACACCTTGCCGTCACGCAGCCGCTCCAGCAGCTCTTCGGGCGGAAGGTCCACGAGCGTCACTTCGTCGGCCTGATCCA
>NZ_JBSIPA010000662.1:0-2591 GCF_053574605.1 Caballeronia sp. M23-90
TGCATTCACCCCACCTGGTTTATGTCGGCACGCTGGGGAAGGCGGCGGGTGTATCGGGCGCGTCGTCCACGACGAGCCACGCGCCGTATCGTTCGGCGACTTCGAGCAAACGCGCGAGCGGCGCGATATCGCCGTCCATGCTGAATACCGAATCCGTAACGATGATCTTCGTTGCGCCAACATTGCGCGATGCATCGAGCATAGCGTTGAGCGCTTCGGCATCGGCGTGAGGATAGATGCGGATTTCAGCACGCGATAACCGTGCGCCATCGATCAGCGATGCATGATTCAACGCGTCGCAGAACATGAGCGTGTCGCGGCCGCTCAGGGCGCCGAGCGTGGTCAGCGTTGCCAGGTTGGCCATGTAACCGGTGCTGAAGTACAGCGCACGCGCCTGGTTCACAAAACCGCCGGAGAACGCCGCCAGATCGTCTTCCAGCTTCGCGTGCGCGCGCGAATGGCCGCCGAGCAAATGCGATCCACCGCTGCCCGCGCCGTATTTGCGTGCGCCTTCGGCCAACGCTTCGCGCAAGGTCTCATGCGCGGCGAGCCCGAGATAATCGTTGCTCGCAAAGCCGATGATCTTCCGCCCATCCACCATCATGTGCGCAGCGCAGGCGCTATCTGCAACTTTCCGGCGACGACGCAACCCGTTGCGATCGATATCGGCAAGACCTTGTTTCAGCGTGTCGAACAACGCGGCCGATGTATCGCTCATGCGGCCTCCGCGAGCGTTGTATCGAAGACCTCGAGCGTGCGTTCTGCGAGCAGCGTCTGTTCGTCGTCGCTGAGAATGTACGGCGGCATCAGATAGACGGTCGTGCCGATCGGGCGCAATAAAAGCTCTTGTTTCAAGGCGTTTTCGAAGAAGCGGCGCGAGAACGTGCGTGCTTGAGCCGGATTTTCGATCACGGCATCGAACGCGAAGATCGTGCCCTGCTGACGCAGGTTTTTCACGTGCGCGTGATCTTGCAACGGGCTCATCGCAGTGCGCAGCAACGACGACTTCCGGCGATTCTCCTCAAGCACGTTGGCCGAGTCGAAGAGATCGAGCGTCGCCAAAGCCGCGCGGCACGCAAGCGGATTCCCCGTGTACGAATGCGAGTGGAGAAAGCCGCGCGTCATGTCGTCGTCGTAGAAAGCGGCGTAGATTTCGTCCCGTGTGAGGACGATCGACAACGGCAAATATCCGCCGCTGATTCCCTTCGACAAACAAATGAAATCCGGCCAGATCCCGGCTTGCTCGCACGCAAAGAATGTCCCGCTCCGGCCGCAGCCGACAGCGATTTCATCGGCGATCAGATGCACGCCGTATTGATCACAGAGGGCACGCAAGCCCTTCAGATAAGACGGATCGTGCATCGCCATGCCGGCCGCGCACTGAACCAGCGGCTCGACGATCACCGCTGCGAGTTGCGACGCCTTGGCTTCGAACAAGGACTTCATGTCAGCGAGTGCGCGTTGCGCGACATCGCGTGTGGTCTCGCCTTCGCGGGCGTTGCGGGCATCGGGCGATGTCACCACGTGCGCGTTGCGGATCAGCGGATCGTAGGCGTCCTTGAACAAAGCGACATCGGTTACGCCAAGCGCGCCGATGGTCTCGCCGTGATAGCTGTTCGCGAGGCAAACGAACTCGCGTTTCTCTGTGTGCCCGCTGTTGCGCCAAAAATGGAAGCTCATTTTCAACGCGATCTCCACCGCCGATGCGCCATCGGATGCAAAGAACGCGTGGCCGAGCGTGTTGTGCGTCAACGCGTTCAAACGTTCCGCGAGAAGGACGGCCGGCTCGTGCGTGCAGCCGGCGAGCATCGCGTGTTCGAGCGTGTCGAGCTGATCCTTGAGCGCCATGTTGATGTCGGGATTCGCATGGCCGAAGAGGTTGACCCACCAGGAACTGATGGCATCGAGATAACGATTTCCGTCGTGGTCATATAGCCACGGACCCTTGCCGCGTGCGATGGGCACGAGCGGCATGCGCTCGTGGTGCTTCATTTGCGTACACGGATGCCATACGGCGCGAAGGGAGCGGGCAATCCAGTCATCGGTTGCCGGCGTGTGTTGGTTGTTCAGATTCAAAACGACTCCATGGGAGCGGCTCGTCTGTATTGCGCTTTGCAGCGCCATAAGAAAAACAGGCGGCGCTCCCGATCACAATCACGCAAGCCACGACGGCTTGCGTTTTTCCAGAAAACTGCGCACGCCATCGCGGCCTTCGTCCGAGGCGCGAATCCGTGCAATGCGGTCAGCGGTGTCCGAGATCAGCGTGTCGTCGATGGTTTTGTCGGCCAGATCGACGACCAGTTGCTTGCATTCGCGCACCGCGTTCGGACTATTTGCCGCGATGGCTGCGGCGACGGCATCGACGGTGGCATCGAGTGCTTCGTCGGACACCACCTGATGCACGAGGCCGATGCGCAGCGCTTCGTTTGCATCGATACGTTCCGCCGTCACAAAATACCGGTGCGATGCGCGCGCGCCGATCGCGCGGATGACATACGGCGCGATGGTCGCCGGCATCAGCCCGAGCTTTGCCTCGGAGAGACAGAAGTGCGCCGAATCCGCCGTTATCGCGATGTCCGCTACCGCCACGA
>NZ_JBSIPA010000663.1:0-2589 GCF_053574605.1 Caballeronia sp. M23-90
CCGACGACCATGCCGCCTTCAGGCGGGCGGTGCGCGTGCTGATGTGCACGGGGAAGCCGTTTGGTATCGATCATCGTATTGTCGGACCCGATGGCGCCACGCGGATCGTGCGGCTGCAAGCGGAACATATCCAGGCCGATGAGGGAAGTCCGTGGGGTATCGTGGGAACCGTTCAGGACATCACCGAGCGCAAGCGGACCGAGGAAGAACTGCTCGCATCACGTGAGCGGTTGCGCGAATTGTCGGCCTATCTCGAAGCGATCCGCGAAGAGGAAAGACGGCGCATTGCCATGGAAATCCACGACGAACTCGGACAGGTCCTGACCGCGCTGAAGATGGATGTTGCGCTGCTGAAGATGCGCCTCGTGGGTGATGCGAACGTCAAGGCAAACACCGATCCTGAAGCCACGCGCAAGATCGACGACATTCGCGAACTGGTCGAAAAGACGATCTGGATGGTGCGCAATGTCGCGAGTCATTTGCGGCCTGCTGCGCTCAATTTCGGCGTAGTCTCGGCGCTCGAATGGCTCGCCGAGGACTTCGCACGGCGTAACGGCATGCCATGCCAGCTCGTCGTGCGCGGTGGCGAACCCGTGCTTGCCGATGCGTTTTCCACCGCCGTATTTCGCATCGTCCAGGAGTCGCTGACGAACGTATCGCGGCATGCGGAGGCGTCGCGCGTGACCGTAACGCTGGTGAGCAGCGACGTCGCGCTCGATCTGCGCGTAAGCGATGACGGCAAGGGCTTCGACGCTGATTCCGCGCAAGGCGGTTACTCGTATGGCCTGCTCGGCATGAGCGAACGCGCGAGACTGATCGGCGGGACATTGCAGATAGACAGCGCGCCGGGCGCGGGAACCATGGTGTCGATTCACTTACCGCTCGACGGCGGACGGGAACAATGATCAGTATTTTCATAGCCGATGACCACGCAATCGTACGCAGCGGACTCAAGCAGATCGTTGCGACCACGACCGATATCCAGGTGGTCGGCGAAGCAGCGCACGGCGCCGATGTAGTGGACAAGCTGCGTGCCTGCCACGTCGATCTGCTGATGCTCGACATGACCATGCCCGGCATCAGCGGCGTGGACCTGATCCGGCGTGTGCGGGCCGAGCAGCCGGCGCTTCCCATTCTCGTGCTGAGCATTCACAACGAAGGGCAGGTCGTTTCGCGCGCGTTGCGTGCGGGCGCAACGGGTTACGTCACGAAGGACAGCGATCTCGAAGTGCTGCTTGCGGCGATTCGCAAGCTCGCTGCGGGCGGACGTTTCATCGATCCGAAACTCGTGGATGCAATCGTTTTCGATGCCCCATCGAACGACGGGCCACCGCACGAGATCCTGTCGGACCGCGAATTCCAGGTGTTACGGATGCTGGCTGCGGGCAGCAGCATCAACGATATTGCCGACGCCCTCTCGCTCAGCGCCAAGACTATCAGCACACACAAGATGCGGTTCATGCAGAAGCTCGGCCTGAACAATAATTCGGAAATGATCCGATACGCAGTGAGGCACGGATTGGTGACCGAATAGCGATTGATTCGCCGTGTCAGGAAATCCTGATAGGAGAATCAGGAACCGCCTAGGGGAAAATCCGCTTCCGCCGACTGGCAATTCGAGGCCGAATAATTAATATGAAGCTGTATGAAACGATGCGTCCATCTGAAACGCGTTCCAGCGCTGTATTTCCGTTTCATTCTCGATGTTCGCCTGGTTAAGTTGCGGAGATCCTATGGCCGATCGATCCGTAGTGGCTGAAGAGTTGATGCTGGTCGATTTGAAGGAGTGGATAAGTCTCTGGTACGACCGCTCCGTCGCCGCGAAATTCATCCGGCCGCCATTCCGGCTGGATGATCCGACTGCCGAGCGTTTGCAAGGTTATTTTGAAGTAGGCCTGAGCCCGGACGATGCCGTACTGGCGTTTTTCGGCGTCATGCACTGAGTGTGCGTGTAGTCCAATCCCTGACCGTCTCTCAGTTCTAGCCCATCCCTCGGAAGCTAGAATTTTCAAGCGCCATGCTCGCATGGCGCTTTTTTTTCGCCTTGGTTCTCCGGTTCTGCTAAAACGCCAAACCGTTCAAAAACAGGATCGATAATCTTTCGTTTGCATATCTTTAAATTACAAATTAGTAATAAAAATAGGCCGATGCTTCGTTGACTCGCAAGACTTCATTAAAAGCCCTAAGCCAACTTAGGGTATGCGCGGCATTCTATTTATCGCGGTTATTATTCTTTCTTTCGAAAAATGACAGGCCGAAACATATCGGCTTGATCGGCGTGCGGGCGCTCTGCGACTCCCGCGCCGCCAAAGCACCTCCTCCTCCCCACATCGAATGCCGTTCCACGGCAGCCGATGTCGTGTCTTCTCGAAACGCATGGTGGTTCGTGGTAACTGCGGCTCGTTTTGTATTTGCGTTCCTGTCGCTTTATCGTCTTCAACCCTACGAACCTTTCCATGTCTATCAAGAAGAAAGCTTGTCGCGCACTCGTCATTGCCACCTTGCTTGCCGGCGTTTCTTGCGCGGGCACCGCGCGCGCGCCCGCAAGCGAGGTGGCAATGACGGGAGGTCGGGAGAGCACCCGGCTGA
>NZ_JBSIPA010000664.1:0-2574 GCF_053574605.1 Caballeronia sp. M23-90
TGCTGCCGCGCACCGCGAAGCCCGGTCAAGCCGCACGCCATACCTTGCTGCTGCGGCCCGAGGCGCTGGAGTTCGTCGAGCCGAAGCGCGGTTTTGTCGATGGCCGTATCGACGACATTGTGTTCTTCGGCAGCGACACGCACGTGCAACTGTCGCTGCCCGATGGCAGCGAACTCACGGCGCGTTGCGCACGCACGCTCAGTCCGCGCATTGGAGACACGGTGGGCCTGACATGGGACCCATACCGCACCACGCTGCTTCATGCGTGACGCTTAGCGCCGTAAAGGAATTTTCATGACTCTCGCCATACGTGTGCCGCGTTCCACCGACACTGCGCGGCGGCGAAGCGCCTGGCTCGCCGCTTCGTTGCGCTTCGCACCGGTTGTGCCGACCTTGCTGTTCCTGCTGGTGTTCTTCATCTTGCCCGTGGGCGAGATCCTGCAGGGCGGCCTCGTCAACAGCGACGGCACGTACGGCTTCGGGCAGTTCGCCCGTATCGCCCGCACGCCTGTCTATGCCAAGGTGCTGTGGACCACATTCTCGATCTCACTGCTCACGGCGGCATTCTCGGTCGTGCTTGGATACCCGGTCGCTTATTTGCTGAGCCGCGTCTCGGACCGTGTGCGCGAGCGCTGGCTGCTGTGGATCATGCTGCCCTTCTGGACCAGCTATCTGGTCAAGACTTATGCGTGGATGCTGCTGCTGTCGAAGACCGGCGTTCTTTCCTCGATAGCACTTGCACTCGGCCTCGTTCATGAGACGACCGGCACGATTCCGTCGCTGACGGGCGTGCTGATCGGCATGGTGCATTCAATGCTGCCGCTGGCCGTCATGACGATGCTGCCAGTGATGCGCGGCATCGACGAGCGCCTTTCGCAGGCCGCCGAAACGCTCGGCGCCGAGCGCAGCACGAGCTTCTTCACGATGTTCCTGCCGCTCTCGTCACCGGGTGTGGCCGCGGCCGGGCTGCTCGTGTTTGTCTCCAGTCTCGGCTTTTTTATCGTGCCCGCGCTGCTCGGTTCGCCACGCGAGACGATGATCGCGCAACTGGTGATCTCGTCGGTACTCGAACTGTTCGACATGCATTTTGCCGGCGCGCTTTCGACGGTGCTGTTGATATGCTCGATTGCGATTTTCTTCCTGTATGACCGCATGGTCGGCCTGACGTCGCTGACGGGCGAAGTGCGCGAACGCCAGCGCACGTCACGCGCGCAAGGGCTCAAGCTCGCGCTGCTGATCTGGGTGGGACGTATCTGCGCGCCGCTCGCAAGGCGGCGCGAAAGTTTCCGGCAAGGTGACGGTGTATGCCTCGTCAGTCCGCTCGGCCTCTTCACTATCGCGGTCATGATCGTGCTGGTCGTGCCGGTGCTGTCGGTGATTCCGTATGCGTTCACGCGCGGCGACTTTATCGCCTTTCCCCCGAAGCTTTTCAGTGTGCGCTGGTTCGGCACTTTCCTCGGGTCGCCGGTCTGGCAGAGCGCGGTGATCCGCTCGTTCGTGGTGGGGTTTGGAACAGCGGTGCTGTCGGTCGTGCTCGGATTCGGCGCGACCCTCGCGATGACGCGCATGCCGCAGCGTGCCGTCAAACCCGTTTTCGCGTTGATGGTCGCGCCGTTGATCGTGCCGCGCATCGTCGTTGCGGTCGGGCTCCTGTATTTGCTGAGCCGGTTCGGGCTGACGGGAACCAATACCGGCCTGATCATCGGCCATACGGTGCTGGCGATTCCATATGTGGTCGTGACGCTCGCGGCCGGTTTCCAGCGCTTCGACTGGCGTCTGGACGATGCGGCACGCGTCATGGGCGCGTCTTCATTCCAGCGAATCCGCACCGTGGTGCTGCCGCTTCTGATGGCGAGCGTGAGCGCCGCGTTCCTGTTCGCTTTCCTCGTGTCGTTCGATGATCTGACGATCGCCATCTTTGTGAGCGGTGGAATCAACACGACCCTGCCCAAGCAAATGTGGGACGACATTCAACTGGCGATCACGCCGACACTGGCTGCGGTTTCAACGACCCTTGTCGTACTGATTGCGCTGGTGATTTCCGTTTCTTCCTGGCTCAAGCGCCGCACGCGCTGACATTGCACAATCGACGACTTAAAAGACATGCATTGCTATTCCGATTATTTTCCACATCGTCATCCGCAAGACGAACTCGATTGCGTTGCGCTTCTGGCGGCGGGCCTCTTTGCAGACCCTGCGCGTATCTTCCTGCATTACGAAAACCGCACCATCCGCTGCGACGAAGCGGTGAGACATATCGGACAGCTGCAGGCATGGTTCAAGCACACCGGAATCGAACAGGGCGACCGCGTCGCGGTGATGCTCGGAAACAGCCCGGAGCACATCTATCTGATCTATGCGCTGATCCTGAGCGGGGTCGTATGGGTGCCGGTCAATACCCGGCTGCGGGGAACGGGCCTCGAGTATCTGCTTCAGCATGCCGAGCCGAAGCTCTTCGTATTCGATCAGGAATTCGATGCCGTCACCGCGCAGATCGATTGCGGCGAAGCACGGCGCGAGCGCGTGCCGGATTTCGCTGCACACGCCGCGACTGCCACACTGCGTACACCGGCA
>NZ_JBSIPA010000665.1:0-2572 GCF_053574605.1 Caballeronia sp. M23-90
TCCCGCCGCCAGGCCCGCGCCCGGAGCCACGCCATGAGCCGCCCGCAATACATCCTGCAGCCGGTCAATCCTTACTTCATCACGTTCAGCCTGGCCGCCGCGTTCCTGCTGAACCTGATGCCGTGGGGCCGGATGGCCGGCGTGCCTGATTTTGTGGCCGTTGTCCTGCTTTTCTGGAACGTTCACCAGCCGCGGCGTGTCGGAATGGGCATCGCGTTTTTGCTCGGCATGTTGATGGACGTTCACAATGCGAGTCTGCTCGGCGAGCACGCGCTTGCGTATACGTTGTTGTCGTACGGCGCCATCACCATTCACAGGCGCGTATTGTGGATGTCGTTGCCCGTGCAGACGTTCGTGGTCGCACCGCTCCTGATCGGCGCGCAGATCGTTCCGTTCGTGATTCGCCTGCTGACCGGCGCGGCGTTTCCCGGCTGGAGCTATCTGGTCGATGGATTCGTGGAAGCCATTTTGTGGCCGCTCGCGAGTTTCCTGCTGCTGATTCCGCAGCGCCGCGCCACCGATCCTGACGACACACGTCCCATTTGAGTTGCCAGTTGATTCAAGCGCCTGCCGGTGTGCCGGTTAAGCCGCACGCCACAGTCGCCACACACGCGGTCCCCGCGAAGATTGCATGACCGAATTTCAGAACGCCGAACAACAGTTATCGAAGTTTCGCCTGCGCGTAGCAGCCGCCGGCTTGTTCGTGTTCGTCTGCTTCGGGCTGATCGGCGTGCGGTTCCTGTATCTGCAAGTCTGGCATTTCAGCAAGTACTCACTGCAGGCCGATGAAAACCGTATCTCGGTTGCGCCTATCGTGCCGAATCGCGGAATCATTACCGACCGCAACGGCGTAGTGCTGGCAAAGAACTATTCGGCTTACACGCTGGAAATCACGCCATCGAAGATCAACACCACGCTCGACGATGAAATCGACCGCATCGCGACCGTGATTCCCGTCGACGCACGCGACCGCCGGCGCTTCAAGAAGCTGCTGGAAGACTCGAAGAATTTCGAGAGCCTGCCCATCCGGACCCGTCTCACCGACGAAGAAGTCGCCCAGTTCACCGCGCAGCGTTTCCGCTTCCCGGGCGTGGAAGTGCGCGCGCGGCTGTTCCGCCAATATCCGCTGGGACCGACGGCGGCGCACGTGATCGGGTATATCGGGCGGATTTCGCAGCGCGATCAGGAGCGTATCGACGCCGCAAGCGACCAGAACGACGCCGACACCGATCACTACGATCCGCGTCTGGACGCGAACAACTACAAGGGCTCCGATTACATGGGCAAGATCGGTGTCGAGCAAAGCTACGAGACCGAGTTGCACGGGCTGACGGGTTTCGAGGAAGTGGAAGTGACGGCGGGCGGACGGCCGGTGCGCACCATGTCGCGCACGCAAGCCACGCCGGGGAACAACCTGGTGTTGTCGCTGGATATCGGCTTGCAGCAGGTCGCCGAGCAGGCGTTCGCGGGCAAACGCGGCGCGCTGGTCGCCATCGAGCCATCGACTGGCGATGTGCTCGCGTTTGTGTCGGCGCCGAGTTTCGATCCGAATTCGTTTGTGGACGGCATCGATCAGCAGACCTGGGATTCGCTCAACAATTCGCCCGATCATCCGTTGTTGAACCGTCCGCTGCACGGCACGTATCCGCCGGGTTCGACCTACAAGCCGTTCATGGCGCTCGCCGCGCTGACGCTGCACAAGCGCACGCCGGGCTGGGGTTTCCAGGACCCGGGCTCGTACACGTTCGGCGGCCACACCTTCCGCAACGACGTGCGCGCGGGTCAGGGCTGGGTCGACATGAACCGCGCGATCGTGGTCTCCAACGACACGTATTTCTACATGCTCGCGCACGATCTGGGTGTGAACGCCATGGCCGGTTTCATGAAGCCGTGGGGCTTCGGGCAGATCACGGGCATCGATATCTACGGCGAAGCGCGCGGCATCCTTCCATCGACGGATTGGAAGAAGAAGGCGTATCGCAAGCCCGAACAGCAGCGCTGGTATGAAGGCGAGACGATCAGCCTGGGTATTGGACAGGGCTACAACTCGTTCACCATCCTGCAGCTCGCGCACGCCACGGCGACGCTCGCGAATGACGGCGTAGTCATGAAGCCGCATCTGGTGAAGGAAGTCGAGAATCCGATCACGAAGGCCGTGCGTCTGACGGTGCGCGCGCCGAGCGACAAGATTGCGGTGAGGCAGGCGGACGTCGACTTCATCAAGCGCGCAATGGAAGGCGTGGTCACGAACGGCACCGCGGTCAAGATCTTCCGCGGCGCTCAATATGTGTCGGCTGGCAAGACCGGCACGGCGCAGGTTTATTCGTTGCAAGGCGCGAACTACTCGGGCCACGCGACGGCCGAGCACTTGCGAGACCATGCGTTGTATATCGCGTTTGCGCCGGCAGAGCATCCGACCATTGCGATTGCGCTGATCGTCGAAAACGGCGGCTGGGGTGCGGAAGCCGCTGGTCCGATTGCACGCAAAGTGCTCGACTATTACCTCGTCGACCGGTTGAAGCCGGGTGCAGAAGCGGCGGCGGTGGCGGCGGCGGCATCGGCCACGGAAGGA
>NZ_JBSIPA010000666.1:0-2558 GCF_053574605.1 Caballeronia sp. M23-90
TCGTCGGCGTGGGAAGCATGCCGCGCGACATCTTGTGCACGCCCTGCGCGCCGCCCTCGAACCGCGCCAGGCCGTTCACGATGCAATACTCAATGCCCTGCATGTAGCACGTCTCGAAATGCAGCCCCGAGACGAACTCTTTCGTGCCCCAGTATCGGCCGAACATCACGTCGCCGCCGATCATGTTCAGCGCACAGGCGAGCCGCTTACCGTCGGCCTCGGCGATCACGAGCAGCATGCTTTCGGGCGCGGCCGCATGGATCTGGCCGAAGAATTCACGCGATAGATACGGCGGATTCCAGTGCTCGCGGTACGTGTTCTCGTAGCAGGCGTAGAAGAAATCGAGCGCGGTTTCGTCGATCTGGACGCCGCGAAGCCAGGTGTAGCTCACGCCTGCATCGGTGACGCGCCGGCGGTCCTGCTTCACCTTCTTGCGCTTATCGTGGCTCATGGTAGCGAGAAACGCGTCGAAGCTCTCATAGCCGCCCGGCGCATTTTCCCAGTGAAACTGCACGCCTTCGCGCAGCATGTAACCCGCTTCGGTCAACGCTTCGAGATCCTGTTCCTGTGGAAACAGCACATGCAGCGACGACAACTCCAACTGCTTCGACAACTCGATCGCCCCGCGCGCCAGCATCACGCGCTCATCGTGCGTGGCGGCGATCAGGCGGGGACCGGTCACCGGCGAAAATGGCACCGCCGACAAGCCCTTCGGATAATACGGAATGCCGTTGCGCTCGAAGGCGTCCGCCCACGCGTGGTCGAAAACGTATTCGCCGCGCGAGTGTTTCTTGAGGTAGAGCGGCATGCCGCCGGCGAGTTTGCCGTCGCGCTTGAGCAGCAGGAAATGCGGACGCCAGCCGGTTCGCGCGACCGCGCAGCCCGTGTCCTGCATCGCCGAGAGGAATTCGTGGCGGACGAACGGGTTGTCGCCGGCAAGACGGTTCCATTCGTCCGGGCTCACGGTGTCGAGCGAATCGACCACATGTATTTCGACCGTGCGGTTCAACGGGCTTACCTCGCTTCGGGCTTGTTCGTGGCTATTGCCATGCGCTTGATGCAGCGCGGAATGGTTATTCTCGCCGAAGTCGCGGGTTTTTGTCGGAGCGGGGTTTATGAGTGAGGCTTGAGGGATAATGCGCGGCATCCGACGTCCACCTTCAGACTCATGCCCTGGTTCCTGTATCTCATAGAATGCGCCGACGGAAGTCTCTATACAGGGATTGCCACCGATGTCGATGCGCGTTTCGCCAAGCATCTGAGCGGCGACGGCGCGAGGTACACGCGATCGCGCAAGCCGGTTGCCGTACGGGCGTCGTTTGAACTGAGCGGCCGGGCTGAGGCTTCGCGGGCGGAGTATTGGGTGAAGCGACTGACGACGCCTAGGAAATGGAAGCTGGTCGCGGGTGAATTGACGCTCGTGGACGTGATGCCCGCGGAAGCCGAAGAAATCCCGCCGGTCGAGACATGAAAAACCGCCCGGTCCTGCCGTGAGGCAGGACCGGGCGGTCTTCGATACGTCAAAAGCTGGCGGCTAAGCTTACTTCTTGAAGTTCGCCACGCCTTCGGTAATTTCCTTGTGGGCTGCGTCCACGCCCTGCCAGCCTTCGACCTTCACCCACTTGCCCTTCTCGAGCGCCTTGTAGTGCTCGAAGAAATGCTTGATCTGATCCTTCAGGTATTCAGGCACGTCATCGACGGTTTTCATGTGCGCCGTCATTGGGCAGATCTTGTCGTGGGCGACTGCGACCAGCTTGGCATCGACGCCCGATTCATCCGTCATCTGCAGCATGCCCAAGGCGCGTGCGCGAACCACCGAGCCTGCCAGCAGCGGGAACGGGGTGATCACCAGCACGTCGACCGGGTCGCCATCGCCGGAAAGCGTTTGCGGAATGAAACCGTAGTTGGCCGGGTAACGCATGCCCGTGCCGATAAAACGATCGACCACGAGCAGGCCCATGTCCTTGTCCGCTTCGTACTTCACCGGATCGCTTTGCGCCGGGATCTCGATGATCACGTTGAAGTCCTGCGGAAGATCCTTGCCTGCGGGTACGTTGTTGAAGCTCATGTGCGCTCTCTTCAAAGTGGAAATTCGGGGTCGGGAAGTAGACGAACCAGACGGAGCCGGTACGCGGCGGAAACCAGGCTTTGCTGCGTTGCGGCAACCCACGCAAAAATTGAACGGCCGGGCCGCAACGCTGATTTCATGCCGCATACGCGCCCATCAAGCCGCGTATTTACGTCATTATAGCCAATCGAAGCGCGCACTCCGGCGTCACTACGCGTCCGGAAAAACAGCGTAAAGCAGGCTAGAAGCATCGTGTGCGGCATGGCCGTTGGCCCGGAAACGAACCGCGTGCGTCCATCCAACCAAGCTACGGAGACAGGAGTCAGGCATGGAAGAGGCAAAGCATTTCATCGGCAACAAGTGGGTTGCGGCGGCGAGCAACGAGACGATTCCCGTCCTCGATCCCTCCGATGGCCAGGTTTTCGCACAACTCGGCCGCGGCAATGCTGCGGATATCGACCGGGCGGTCCAGGCGGCGCGGCGCGCCTAA
>NZ_JBSIPA010000667.1:0-2555 GCF_053574605.1 Caballeronia sp. M23-90
GTATGCGATCCATCAACGACGCCCCTCTGAAGGTGCACGCCGTTGGAGTGTAGCCGGTGTAGGGGGACGCGCGATCAGGGAATGTCGACCGGCATCTTCCAAGGAAGCAGCGCGTCGTATTCATCGACGGTATTTGCAAGTGGCAGCCGTTGAAACAGCCAGGTGAGGTAACGATAAGGATCGATGCGGTGGGCGCGGCAGGTCTCCACGATTGAGTAGATGTTAGCGCTGGCGTTTGCGCCCGCAACGGTGTCAGCAAAGAGCCAGGAGCGGCGTCCTACACAGAATGGGCGAATCGAGTTTTCACAAGCATTATTCGAGATGGGCCAGTTGCCATTCTCGGTGTATTGAATTAGTTTCGGCCACTGTCCGCGCAGGTAAGTTAGCGCTTTGCCGAGGAGGCTATTTGGCACAACACCGGGAGATTGCTCGGTCAACAGCTTATGAATCACATCGAGCACGCGCCTACAGTACCGTTGTCGCAATCGCTGTCGCCGATCGACAGCCCATTGCGCGCTGCGTGCCTCCACGGCGAACAACTTTCCGATTAGCTTGATGAAGCGCGTGGCGAGCAGATCGGGCGAGCGCGCTGCTTTGGGCACATTTTCCTCGGCCTTGATGAAGTATCGTCTTGCGTGAACCCAGCATCCAAGATGAACAAGCTGGTATCGCTCGGCGAGGCCGTTATAGGGTTCATAGCCGTCCGTCATCAGAACTGCACCTTTACGAATGCCCGTGAACAGTTTATCAGCCAGGTGCGCACCGCGACCGGGCGTGTAGGTGAAGCAGCGGATCGGATTTCCTGAATCCGTCATCTGCGACCAGAGATAGCTCTTCGTCTGAGGCTTACGCCCCTTCTCCTTCAAGACCTGGAATGTCGTCTCGTCGCAGTAGACCAGCTCCGCATCGAGCAATGTATCGCGCATCAGGTTAATCACAGGCTGTATTGCCAGACCGACGCGAACCATGCTCGCGGCGATCGTGTTGGACGAGATGTCGCCGCCAAAGCGCCGCAGCAAACCAGCCTGACGATAAAGTGGCATTCCGAACTGATACTTGCCCGTGGCGATCCACGCAAGCGCCGATTCGGTAAGCAGTCCGCGAGGGATGATACGCGGGGGCGCCGGCGTGACCTTGATGCCGAGATCGCAGCACGGGCACGCATACTTGACGCGCTGATGCTGGATCACGCGAAGCTGCTCTGGAATCACATCGAGCTGCTCGCTAATCTCGACCCCGATTTCCACGAGCGCGTGGCCGTCGTTCGTGCAGAAGCGCTCAGCCTCGGGGAGATCATGTCGCACAACCTCGCGCGGGAGATTGGGATCGAGCGGTTTGCGATGACCACGCGTTTTGCGCGTATGCTTGCCAACTGTCGTCTCTGGAGTGTCTTCCTGAGCGGCGCTGCTGTTCGCACTGAGCGCTTCGGCTTCGTTGAATAACCCCAGTTGATCCGAACCCCGCGCTTCGCTCTTCGCGCCGAACAGTTCACGACGGTAAGCACGAAGCCGCTCCTCGGCAAGATCGCGTTCCGCTGTCACGAGCCGCAACGCGCCACGTAGCGTTTCCTGTTCTTCTCGCAGTGCGCGAGCGGCCTCGCGCTCAGCGAGCAGCTCTTTCAATTCGTCGGCGGTGATCGTGACCTCGATCGGCATACTGCTTGGACTAATATGCCAAGGGCGCGTTCAGCTAACGCGGAGATATTCTCGCTTTGTATGTCGCCGAATCGCCGTAATGTCATCGCCGTCGAGCAGCGCGTGCAGCACCTCGCTTGTCATCGTCACGACCGCGGCCTTGTTGTCCGGCCAGATGAAGTGGCTCGTCTCCAATCGTTTGATCATTAGCCAGAAACCGCTACCATCCCAGAAGAGAATCTTGATGCGGTCACGACGCCGATTCCCGAAGATGTAAAGAGAGGAGTCCATCGGGTTCAATTGCATGGACTGCTCGACGAGGATCGACAAGCTGTTCATACCGTAGCGGAAATCGACAGGATCACGGTGCAGGTAGACCTTCAGCTTTTCGTCGAACCTGAACACGGCAACCTCCCCAGGATCTGCACTACGGTCGTCAGTTCGTCGATGGTCGCGATCGAGCTGCCCAGCTCAAGTTCGACGCCGTTCGATAGACGCACATGCAGCGCCAGAGACATCGTCATCGGGGGTGGCGCAGCCGATGGTGGCGTCGCCGCATGGGCGACCGCAACAAATGGCGCAGCGTGATCGTTGTACGACATCGTTAGCGCGGCAGGCACCGCAATGTCGATCATCACTTCGTCCGATACCTCGGAGACTTTAGCAACCGATTCTGTGGCGGCTTGCCGCTGCCGATACTGCGTAACCCAGGTGCGCAACAGATTCGGGTTGATATCATGTTCCATGGCTGTTCGGGCAATCGATACGCCTCGCTTCAGACACAGACGGATAAGTTCATCCCGCGCTTCGTCATCGTATTCGCGTCGGCCATCGCGCTTTTGGCCAATCACTAAACGGCTTCGCAAGTCATTTTCTTCTGTCATCGGTGCAAATCCTCTAAGTGTCCACGTGGACACCTAG
>NZ_JBSIPA010000668.1:0-2552 GCF_053574605.1 Caballeronia sp. M23-90
ACGGAGCGCAGCGACGCGGGGCCTTTGCTATTTACTTTGTTTGCGAGTTCGCGGTCAAGCTCCCGCGCGTTTTTCGCAACGATTCTCCTTCGAGGGTAATGCGATGTGCGTTGTGTACCAGGCGGTCGAGAATGGCATCGGCGACCGTCGGCTCGCCGATCGCACCATGCCAGAGATCCACAGGAATTTGACTTGTCGCGAGCGTGGAGCGGTATCCGTGGCGATCGTCAAGAATTTCAAGCAAATCGCGACGCGCGGAGTCGGTCAGTGGCGCCATCGCCAGATCATCCAGAATCATGATGTCGGTCTTCGCCCATTGCGCCAGCAGCCGCGCGTAGCGCCCGCTGCCGTGGGCGATGGCCAACTCCTCGTTCAATTTAGGCATGCGCAGGTAGCAGGCGGTGAACCCCTGACGGCATGCCTGAAGCGCGAAGGCGCAGGCAAGCCAACTCTTGCCCAGACCGGTCGGCGCGACCAGAATCAGATTCTGTTTCTCGCGAACCCATTCGCAGGTCAACAGCCTTGCCGTCAGCGTTCGGTCCAGCCCCCGGTTGGTGCGATAGTCAATATCTTCTGGCGACGCATCGGCGAACTTCAACTTGGCGCGGCGCAAACGCGACGCCGTTTGCCGCGATTCGCGTTCGCTTGCTTCGCGCTCGACCAACAACCCCAGGCGCTCTTCAAAGCCCAGCCGGTCTATTCCATCTTGGGACTGTTGCTCGGCGAGCGCTGCCGCCATGCCGAGCAGGTGCATCGCGTGCAACTTGTCAATCGTAGGATGATGCAGCATCGTGATTTCCTTTCAGTGGTAATACGAAGGCCCGCGCACGTTGGCGTGCGTGAGCGGCAATTCGGCCTGGTCAGCAACCGGTTCGGGCTGTCGATCCAGGCCGTTCTTCAGCGTCGATGCAATGAACGTGTAGCTCGGTGCTTTCAGATCAATGGCGCGGCGACAGGCGGCTTCCAGCCGGTCGCGCCCGTAGCTTTTGCCCATGCGCAGAATCCCCAGGCAAGCGCGATAGGCTTGCTGCGGGTGCTGACGCCCGGCCAACAAGTGTTGGATCACGGCTTGTGTATGAGGGCCGATGCCGCCGGCCCAGTCCAGCAGACGTTGCGGGTTCCACTCTGTTGCCGCCTGATGATTCGCTGGCATGTGCGCGGTAACCGTCGTGGGGAAATGCACCCGATTGCTTTTGGCGTGAGCCGCGATACGCTGGCCGCGAAGGAATATCTCGACAGTCGACGCGGTATGTCGCACGTCAACCTGCTCGCGCGCGAAGCGGTAGGGCACCGAGTAATAGTGCTTGTCGAGTTCAACGTGGTAGTCGGGGCCGACACGCGCGACTTTCCAGTCGGCGTATTGATATGGGCGCTCGGGCAATGGCTTGAGCGCGGGACGATCGATTTCCTCGAACACACTACGGCGGCAGCCGGACAGCTTCTTGTAGGGCTTGTTATTCAGATCGACGAGCAATGCCGCGATCGCGCGGTTGGCTTCATCCAGACTGAAGAAGCGCTCGTTGCGCAGG
Organism: Caballeronia sp. M23-90; assembly: GCF_053574605.1. Taxonomy (NCBI): domain Bacteria; kingdom Pseudomonadati; phylum Pseudomonadota; class Betaproteobacteria; order Burkholderiales; family Burkholderiaceae; genus Caballeronia; species Caballeronia sp. M23-90. The sequence continues at coordinate 1,530 of NZ_JBSIPA010000668.1, forward strand.
CGCGCAAGAATCCATCTCTGGACCACGAGCACCGCCGTCTCTGCCTTAGCTTTATCGCGGGGTTTTTTACTCCGGGCTGGGATGACTGCCACGGAATAATGCGAGGCCATCTCCCGATAGGTCTGGTTCACCGTGGGATCGTAGAAGCTCGGCTTATGCACGCCCGACTTGAGATTGTCGGGGACAAGGATCTCGGGCGTGCCGGTGTAAAACCGAAAGGCGCGCACGTGCGAACCGATCCAGTCCGGCAGCTTCTGGCTCCACGTGGCTTCGGCGAACGTACAACTGGACACGCCAAGCGCCGCGACGAACAATTCCGCTTCACGGATTTCGCCGGTGTTCGCATCGATGATGCCGATCTTCTTGCCAGAGTAGTCAACGAACAGCTTCTGGCCCGGCACGTGAACTTGCCGCAGCGTGAGCGGCAGCCGTTGCGCCCATTCCTGATAAACCTTGCAGAACCAGCTATACCCGTATCCGTCCGGGTGCTGAGCTCTGTATTCCTGCCACAACAGGTCGAGCGTGACGCCCTTCCTGCCGAGTTCGCGGTGAACTGCAGCCCAGTCAGGCAAGCCGCGCGACAGTTCCCGCGGCCCGGGCGGCGGATACAGCCGCGCCTCGAGCGCCACGTCGTCGGTTTGAAGTTCCGCCGGCAGCGGGTAACTCAACCCAGCCAGCTTCATGCGGCGAAGATAAAGCCACACCGATGTGGTCGATGTGCCGACGGCGTCGGCGATCTCCCTCTGATTACGGTCGCATTCGAAATGCAACCGCAGTACTTCCCTGATTTTGCGCATGGTCAACCTGGTATTCGCCATTCGGCACTCTCGACAAAATGCCAATCGTGCCACCGTTGACCCGCGTCGCCGTCACCGCTAAATCCTGTTCGCGATGGCGTGGAAACCTTGTTCTATTTGCCGTGGAATCGGCATTAACTTTGCCGTGGAATCGGCATTAACTTTGCCGTGGAATTCGTGATTTTTTTCCCGTGGAATCCTTGTTCGCGATGGCGTGGAATACGCA
>NZ_JBSIPA010000669.1:0-2549 GCF_053574605.1 Caballeronia sp. M23-90
TCTACGCACGCGTACGGGTTCGCCTTTCGGTGCAAGCAGCATCGTGTCGCCGACCGTAACACGTCCCGCGACGATGGTTTGTTCCGGCTCGCGATCGACCGCGTGTTCACGCTCTCCGGACAGGGCACCATTGTCACGGGAACGGTCGTCGCGGGACGTGTTACGGTCGGCGACACGATGCTGCTTGCACCGAAAGGCGAACCCGTACGCGTGCGTAGTATTCACGCACAAAATCGCGCCGCCGAATCCGGCCGCGCCGGCGAGCGCTGCGCGCTCAATCTTGCGGGGATCGAAAAGGACACGATCGATCGTGGTGACTGGATCGTCGATCCGAGGCTGTCGCGGTCGTCCGAGCGTATCGATACAACGCTTACCTTGCTGCCCGATGCCGACATCACGCTGCGTCATTGGGCGCCGCTGCATGTGCATCTCGGCACGCAGCATCAGGTTGCGCATGTCGCCTTGCTCGATGGTGAATCGCTGAGTCCGGATCGGACCGCACGCGTGCAACTCGTGTTCGAACGGCCATTGTGCGCGTTGCCAGGGGACAGGTTCATTGTGAGGAACGCGCAGGCGAACCGGACCATAGGCGGCGGTCACGTGCTCGATCCGTTCGGCCCGGCACGCAAGCGGCGCACGCCGGAACGCCTTCAATGGCTCGACGCAATCCAGACGATGCTCGACACCGGCACGCTCGATGCACTGCTCGAACGCTCGCCCAACGGTTTGCCGCGTTCGCTTCTGGAGCAGCTAAGCGGCATGCCGGCGGCATCGCTGCAGCTTCCCGCCGATACCCGCACGGTCGCGTTGTCCGGCGACGATACATTGTTTGTGGCGGGCGCCACATGGCATGCGTTGACGGTTCGTTTGCTTGCGGCGTTGAAGCAGTTCCACGAGCGTTCGCCCGACGAGCAGGGGCCCGACGCATCGCGTTTGCGCCGGATCGTCGCGCCGCTGATGGACGACGCATTGTGGCGCGCGCTCTTAAGCGACGCTTGCGCCAGTGGCGCTGTTGTTCGAAGCGGGCCATGGCTGCATTTGCCGGATCACACAGTCACACTCGACGACGCGGAACAGGCGCTTGCGCGGCAAGTACTGCCGGCCATTGGACTTGGTGGTTTCAATCCGCCGTGGGTTCGCGATATGGCAGCTTCGCTGGGTGTTCCCGAAGAGCGAGTACGTCTTTTAATGCGCAAACTCGCGCGGCAGGGCGAAGTGTTCCAGGTCGTGCGGGATCTTTTTTATCATCGCGATGCGATTCGTGAGCTTGCCGCGATCGCTGCGGTGGAAGCGCAAAAGAATGACGCGAGACTTGCCGCTGGGCCTTTTCGCGATGCCACCGCACTCGGCCGCAAGCGTGCGATCCAGGTTTTGGAATTTTTCGATCGCGTTGGGTATACTCGTTTCCACCGCGAAATGCATGTGATGCGCACGGATAGCCGCTGGCTCGATCTGCTTTAGTCAAGGCTTGGCGCAAAATGTACTAGATGGTTCAAAAGAAGGAAGGCATTCGTATCCGGTGGTACGGCTGGGCTTCAAACCCAGTAAAGGGCGTCAGCCGCTCTTTGGTAGGTTCGACTCCTGCTGCTTTCCGCCAACGCTCTTCGGGCAAATCCTGCCTCCCGCCGCAAACCCGATATCGACCTTGAGGCATCCGCTCGCTCATGCAAGGGCGCACGATATTGGCATCGGATAATCCTCCACATTCTTCCGCCAGTGCTCGCGCGTGCGCTTCGTATGCGGCTTCGAGAGAGGGAGGGAGACCGTTTACTTGGAAAACGCCGATTTTCGGGAAAACCCTCCCGTGTAATTCCCATCGGACGGGAATCGTATTTTTGAAACGTGGGAATTATCTGGCATTCTGAATTCCGTCGCCATTTCGCTTTCAACCTCTTATGGACACGGAAAATACCGTCACCGGTGCAGAACGCGTTCTGCTGGTCTTGTCGGCGCTTGCCAGCCATGGGAAGGCAATGTCCGTCAAAGATTTGCTGGGGGTGACGGGACTCGCGCAAAGCACCCTGTACCGGCAGATTGCGTTGCTCAAGCGCTGGGGGTTCGTCTCGGAGAATGCGGGGTATTACGCACCCGGTCCCATCAGTTTGCAACTCGCGCTCGGCTTCGACGGCAATTCGCTGCTGGTCGAGGCCAGCCGCAACGAGATGCAGCAGCTCGCGCGCTTTTCACAGGAGAGCATTGGCCTTGTCGTCGCGGTGAACAACCAGGTGATGTGCCTTGAGATGGTCGACAGCCGGCACTCGCTGCGGTGCTCATTTGAAAAGGGCCGGGCCGTGGCGTTGAAGGCGGGTGCATCGGCGAAATCATTGCTGGCCTTCATGCCCGAGCGAGCGCGCACGGATGCCCTCGACAGCATGTTTCACGACGACATTGTCGACCGCGCCACGATAGAAGCCGAACTGGAGCAGATTCGCACGCAGGGGTTTGCCGTCAGCGACAGCGAGGTCGATCCGGGCGTGTGGGGCGTGAGCGTGCCGATCTATCATCGCGCGGGGCGTGCGGCCAGCAGCAGCGCGTCAATCACGCTGATA
>NZ_JBSIPA010000066.1:0-21328 GCF_053574605.1 Caballeronia sp. M23-90
AGCTCGATTGTTTTGAACATCGACGAAACCACGCACGTGGCCACGCTGACATTGAATCGCCCTGAGAAGCTGAACAGCTTCACGCGGACAATGCACGAGGAGTTGCGTGCAGCGCTGGACGAGATCGGGATCTTTCACGAGTTCGCGCTTCGCAGCCAGATACCCGATGCGCAGCGACGATGACAATGTCTTCGACAAGCCGCCGAGATAAATCACGTGATCGAGCTGGTCGAGCGATGCCAGCCGTTGCGTCGGCGTTGCCTGGAAGTCGGCGTAGATATCGTCTTCCACGATGGTGAAGTCGTGCTGCTGCGCGAGCTGCAGCAACTTGAATGCGACTTGCGGCGCGACGTTGGTCGCGGTCGGATTATGGAACACCGTGTTGATGAAAAACAGCTTCGGCTTGATCGTCTTCAGCAGATGCTCGGCGAAATCGACATCGGGTCCCGTCGCCAATCGGGGCACACCGACAATCCTCACGCCTTGAAGCTTCAGCAAACCGAACAGATTGTAATAGCCGGGATCTTCGACCAGCACGGTATCGCCGGGCTTCAGCATGAACCGCACGATCAGGTCGAGTCCCTGGCTTGCCCCGCTCGTGACGATGATGTTCGACACGTCGGCCTCGACCCCGACGTGCGCCAGGCGCATCTGGATCTGGTGACGCAGGTTTGCATCGCCATGCGGCATTGCATAGTCGATCACGCTTGCCGGGTCCATGCGCATGACCTGCCGCGCGGTCTGCATGATGCCTTCCAGATCGCGCCACGCTTCGGGGACAAAACCGCTGCTGAGTTTCAGCGTCTCGCCGGGATAGTTGAATTGCTGGAGGATCTGGTTCGATTCCTCTTCGGCCAGGCGCGGATCCGAACCGCCGCCCGCGTCGTCACCGCCCATTTGATTGGCGACAAAAAATCCGGAACCGTGCTTCGGCACGATCATTCCCAGCGAGGAAAGCCGGTCATACGCCTCGATCACCGGAAAGCGGCTGATTTGCTGGCTCTCCGCCAGCGCGCGGATGGACGGCAGCTTCGCGCCCGACAGCAACTGGCGCGTGCGGATCAGGTTCGTGATGCCCGACACGAGCTGGTCAGTCATCGGAATGCCGCTGCTTGTATTGATCGCGAGGTCGATACCGGGGTTCATCGTGTCATCTCAAAAAGTGTGCAGGCAAAATCACTGAACAGTGCGGCACAACTGTTCGTGACTGTACATTTCCAAGATTGGAGTTTAAATAAATAATGGAGTCAAGAGGCCGTCTCTCTGTGAGCGGCCAGGATGGGAGAGCATCATGCGTGAAATCCGGACTTTGGAGCAGCAACCCAGCGAAGCGCCAGCCTGCTGGCTGATCGACCGCCCTCATACCCTGACTGTGTGCCGGGGAACAGTGTGGCTTACCATTGAAGGTGACACTGCCGACTGGTGGCTGCGCGCAGGCGATACACTCGAGCTCGCGCCGCGATCGAAGGTGTGGATCAGCGCATCGGAGCCGGACAGCCGTTTCATGCTGGCGTCGGCGCCGGTATTTTCGAGCATGCGCCGTTTCGCTTTGCCGCTTTACTGGATGCTGGCGCGTATGGGTCAGCGCAGGACGCGAGCAATGTGAATGGCGCGGGGCCGGCCAGCCCTGCCATTCAACGAATGCAGATAAAACAAAATGAACGATCGAATTCCGTCCTTCAACTCCTTCGACGCTTCGGCTACATCTGACGCCTTCGGCGTGGCTTGCCCTACGGTGCTGCCGCTTTCATCGATACTTCCCGAAGAGCCGCTCCTCATGATGGGCGCCGGCCCGGTGCCGATCCCCGATGCCGTCGCGAAGGCCAATGGCGTGGTGATCAACCACCTCGGCTCGACCATGGCGGCGGTCATCGGCCAAGTGAAGACCATGGCGCGCTACGTGTTCCAGACGGAATCGAAATGGGTGATGGGAGTGGCGGGGCCGGGATCGGGCGCGATGGAAATGGCAATTACGAACCTGGCGTGGAAGGATTCGCGCGTGCTCAGCATCTGCAACGGCTTTTTCAGCGAGCGCATGGCCGAGATGGCGCGGCGCACGGGTGCGGTCGTGGAAACGCTGAAGGTCAGCGAGGGAACCGCCGCCGATACCGCGAAAGTCGCCGAAGCGATCGAGCGCTTCCGGCCGGAAGTCGTGACCATCGTTCACGGTGAAACATCGAACACCGTCTGGAACCGGAGCCTCGAATCCATCGCGGCGGTGGCGAGCGCCGCGGGCGCGCTGGTCGTGGTCGATGCCGTTTGTACGCTCAGCACCATGCCCCTGCCAATGGACGCGTGGGGTATCGATGCGGTGATCACGGGCGGTCAGAAAGGACTGTCGTCCATTCCGGGCGTGTCGCTGCTCGCGTTCTCCGAAAAAGCGTGGGACCGCATTACGTCACGACCGGTGCCGCACACGCACTGGTGCTTCGACGCATCGCTTGCGGCGAACTTCTGGCATAACGCGTCTTATCACTACACGGCGCCGGTTTCGGGCGTGCTTGCGCTGCATGAAGCGTTGCGCCTTGTGTGCGCCGAGACGCTGGAACGGCGTTTCGCGCGGCATCTGCGCTGTTCGACGGCATTGCAAGCTGGCGTCGAGGCGCTGTCGCTGAAGCTTTATGTGCAGAAGGAAAGCCGCTTGAATTCGGTCGTCGGCATAGAAGTGCCAAAGGGCGTCACGGGCGCGGATATTTGCGCGCACATCTCGCGCAAGCATCATGTGGAGATTGCAGGATCGTTCGGTGCGCCAATCGTGCGGATCGGGCAGATGGGCGAACAATGCCGTGAGCATCATCTGTTTCGCACCATCCACGCGCTCGGCCGCACGATGGTCGATCTCGGCGTTCCGGTCGATCTGCCGTCCGGGGTTGCCGCGTTGGAACGGTCGTTATCGGCGGCCTGAAGCATCCGTTTTCCTGATTGCAATCAAGGCCCGCTATATGCGGGCTTTTTGTTTTTCTCGCGATGAAACTAAAACATTGATTTCCTGTTTTATCGCGTCCATTTATTTCCTCTTAAAACAATCCCGCGCTCTTGAAACGAATCCGGTCATCTCATAATTAAAATGGACTGGGCTATTTAATCGCTTCCCGTCAACGTTCAAATTAAAAGCTTGAAGAAGCACGGGCCAGTTGTTAAGTTAGGCGAATTCCCAACCGCTCTCAACGTGACTGCACACGCACCGCACGGGCGGATGCGTGCATACACCGCAGGGCGAACCGTTCAACAAGCCGCAACGTATCGCATCTGATTTCATTCATGAAAAACTCGTAATCAATACCGTCTTCGCGATTCATTCAGCGCCTCGATCGGCGTGAAGCTCCGGAATATCAATTAATAATTTTTAAGTTGCGATCAACCGATCGCGGAGTTGCACTCGCCTGGAGAAAGTCCATGAACACGGTTTCATCGAAACACACACCAGTCGCAACGTTTCAGCTTGGCGGTCCCCGGGCCTGGTGGATCTGGGCGCTGTCCGTGGCGTTCGTCATTTATCTCTTCAGCGTTCAAACGGGATATTCGATCGTCAATCCCGAGGTGAAGAAAAGCGCGTCGCTGACTGTGGAGCAAGTCGCGTCCATCGCGGCGGTCTACACATGGGTTTTCGCCGTCTGCCAGTTCTTCGGCGGCGCGTTGCTGGACCGGCTGGGTGCGCACAAGGTCCTGCCCATATCCGTCGTGCTGGTCACGGCCGGCGTGTTCCTGTTCGCCAACGCGGGGAGTTACGGCACGCTGCTCGTCTCGCAGTTCGTGATGGCCGTGGGCGCCTGTACCGGCTTTGTGGGCGCGGGGTACATAGGCGGCCAATGGTTCGGCATGGGCCGCTTCAACTTCATGTTCGGGCTGGTGCAGTTTTGCGCGTCACTCTCATCGGCGTTTTCGGTCAACGCGCTGCAGTGGGGCCTGAGCGAAATGCCGTGGCGCGAACTGTTCAATTTCGTGGGCGCGGCAGGCGTGGTGTTGTCGGTGCTCGCATTCCTCTTTCTGAAAAACCCGACGCCTGTCGAATCGACGGGCGCGGGGGGCGCGAGCGCGTTCATCCACTCAGTGCTCGATGCGCTTTTCCAGGTCGCCAAGGTGCCGCACGTCTGGATTTCGGCGCTCATCTGCGCTGCGTTGTTCGGCAGCATGCTTGCAGCAGGCGTAGTCTGGACACCCATGCTCATGGAGACACGCGGCGCTTCCCCCGCCACGGCAGCATTCAGTTCGTCGTTGTTGTGGCTCGGGCTCGCAGCAGGCTGCCTCGTCATTCCGGCACTCTCCGACAAGATCGAGCGGCGCAAGATGCCCATCGTGATCGGCATTGCGGTTCAACTCGCGTGCGCGGGCGCATTGCTGTACCTGCCGTCCATCTCGATTCCTGTTGCGATGGCGCTCAACTTCCTGTTCGGTTTTGCAAACGCCGCGCACATGCTCACGTTCAGCAGCGCCGCGGACGTGGTCCCGCCGCAATTGATCGGTACGTCGGCGGCGTTTGTGAACGGCCTGGCGTTTATTGCGGGCGGCATCATGATTGCGGCGCCCGGCTCGAGAGTGGTGTCCGGCATGGCTGCGGGACTGACCGATCACACGCTGGCCATCGCGGAATACGCGGCGACGCCGATCACCTATTCGTTGATCGCCTCCTTTGTGCTCGCGCTGATCATGAAGGAATCGCACCCGGCACGGCACCGCTGACCTTCTTCTGCTGATCCCTTCTCCGATACAAAAGCCGGCCTCGTAGCCGGCACGCTTCCCAGGAACTCGACATGACCGCACTAAAAGCCTTGCGCGCCGACGTGGTGACCTTCAGCGGCGATCCGTTTCTCCAGTCGCCCGAGCAATGCCTCGTTCATATACCCGATGCCATAGTCGTCATCGACCAGGGTCAGATCGTCGATGTCGGCCCCGCCTCCGAAGTAACGCCTCGCCTGCCCGCGGGAACGCAGGTTCAGCACTATCCGGACGCGATCATTTCGGCAGGATTTATCGACACCCACATTCACTATCCGCAAACCGAGATGATCGGTGCGTATGGTGAGCAGTTGCTGGAATGGCTCAACACGTACACGTTCGTCGCCGAGCAGAATTTCGCCGATAAAAATCACGCCGACATGGTCGCCAAGGTGTTCTTGCGCGAACTCCTGCGCTCGGGCACCACGACGGCCGCCGTTTATTGCACAGTGCATCCGGGTTCGGTCGATGCGTTCTTCGAAGAGTCGTCGCGTTTCAATACGCGCATGGTCGCCGGCAAGGTGCTGATGGACCGCAACGCGCCGCCGGCGCTGCTCGATACCGCCGAACTCGCGTACTCCATGAGCTCCGACCTGATCGCGAAGTGGCACAAGCGCGGACGCCAGTTGTATTGCATCACGCCGCGCTTCGCGCCCACCAGCACGGACGCGCAACTCGACGTCTGCGGCACCTTGCTCAAGGAGACGCCCGACGCCTACGTGCAAACGCATCTATGCGAAAACGTCGATGAAATCGCCTGGGTCATGGCGCTGTTCCCCGAGCGCCGGAGCTATCTCGATGTCTACGCGCACGCCGGCATAGTCGGACCCCGCTCGATCTACGGCCACGGCATCCACCTCACCGAAGACGATCTGTGCACGTGCCACCAGACCGGCGCGGCGCTGGCGCACTGCCCGACATCGAATTTCTTCCTCGGCAGCGGCCTCTTCCGTGTCTTCGATGCCAAGAACCCGAAGCGCCCTGTACGCGTCGGCCTCGGCACGGACGTGGGCGCAGGCACGAGCTTCTCGCAACTGCAATCGCTCAACGAAGCCTACAAGGTCGCGCAGATGAACCAGACGAAGCTCAATGCGATCCAGGCGTTTTATCTCGCCACGCGCGGCGGGGCGGAAGCGCTGTACCTGCAGGACAGGATCGGCACCGTTGCCAAGGGTTATGAGGCCGACCTCGTGATCCTCGATCGCAAGGCGACGCCGCTGATGTCGTTCCGCTCGGGCTATTGCAAGGACATCGTGGAGCAGCTTTTCGTGCTGATGACGCTCGGCGATGACCGCGCGATCAAGGCCACTTACGTAGCGGGCGAACAGGTCTACGAGCGCAGTCCGTCAGGCGATGGATTCCGTTACCCGCTGGCTGCCTGATCCGGGCACCACTTTCAATTTCACGCAGGTTGGAACGGCCGATCCGCACTGCGCAGTGCGATCCGCGTTCGTTCGTCTGCATTTTCCTGTCGGGGGAACGCGTGAAGAACTGCTTCGGTTTTAATTCAAAGGGAATCGCGGCGCTTGCGTCCTTGCTGGCGACCGGGATGATGTGCAGCGGCGGCGCCAGCGCTCAGTCGAGCGTCCAGCTTTACGGGCAAGTGGACGCCTGGGTGGGCGCGCAGAAATATCCCGGTGGCGATCGTGCGTGGACGCTGGGTGGCGGCGGCATGTCGACATCGTATTGGGGCTTGAAGGGTGCGGAAGACCTCGGCAGCGGATATAAGGCGATCTTCGCGCTCGAAGATTTCTTCCGGCCGCAGAACGGCGCATATGGCCGCTTCCAGGGCGACTCGTTTTTCTCGCGCGATGCCTACGTCGGCGTCCAGTCGCCCTATGGAACCTTGACCGCGGGGCGGCTGACCACGTCGCTGTTTGTATCGACGATACTTTTCAATCCCTTCGCCGACTCTTACACGTTCTCGCCGATGGTCTATCACGTGTACCTCGGCCTTGGCACCTTCCCCGCCTACACGACCGACCAGGGCGTGGTCGGCGACTCCGGCTGGGACAATGCAATTTCATATTCGACGCCGGATCATCACGGTTTGAGCGGGACAGCCATGTACGCATTCGGCGACAAGGCCGGCGAAAACGGCCAGCACAAGCTGAGCGCGCAGTTCCTGTATCTCAGCGGTCAGTTCGCGGCAACGGGCGTCTATCAATACGTGAATTTCAACACGCAGCCCGACGACCTGAGTTCGCTTGTTTCCGGCATGCAGAGCCAGGCCGTGGCGCAGCTCGGCGTGTCCTACGACCTGCGTGTGGTCAAGCTTTTCGGTCAATACATGTACACCGACAACACCGTACGCACCGGCAACTTCCATATCAACACGGCACAAGGCGGCGTGACCGTGCCTCTCGGCCCCGGCACCGTGATGGCCTCCTACGCCTATTCGCGCGACGCAGGCGGCCTCGACCAGACGCGGCAAACCTGGGCACTCGGCTACGACTATCCGCTCTCCAAACGCACTGATCTTTACGCCGCCTACATGAGCGACCGTATTACCAGTCAATCGACGGGCGAGACCTTCGGCGCCGGCGTCCGGGCGAAGTTCTAGGCCCCTGCGCGTACCGATGTAAGGTCCACCACGGGTTTTTGCTTTAGTCTTGGCGTTTCTCAGGAAACGCGACGGGCAAACGCACAAACCCATGGATTATTTCGCAGCGGTACGCGCGTTCGTTCATGCAGCCGAACGGCAAAGCTTCAGCAAGACGGCGCTCGAAATGGGCGTCAAGACATCGACCGTTTCGCGTTATGTGAGCGAGCTGGAAAAGGATCTGGGCATCGCCCTGTTCAACCGGTCCACCCGCGGGCTCGTGCTCACTGAAGGCGGCCGCGTGTTTCGCGAACATGCGCTTCTTGCGCTGCAGGCACTCGATGACGCCCGCGAGCTGACGTCATCGCTGAACCAGACGCCGCAAGGCGTGCTGCGCATCACCATGCCCGTGGCGTTCGGGCATCGGCATGTGGTGCCGCATTTGCCGGCGTTCATGAAGCGCTATCCGGATATCGGCGTCGATATCGTCGTGACAGACGAGACGCTGAACATGATAGAAGGGGGCGTCGATGTCGCGGTGCGGATCGGCGCGTTGCCCGATTCGCTGTTGATGGCGCGTCGGCTCGCGCCGCACCGCCGGATCGTATGCGCGAGTCCGGGGTATTTCGAACGCAACGGCACGCCCGCCGAACCCGATGATCTTGCGCATCACGAATCGCTGCGGCTCGCGCTGCAACCCGATGACCGATGGTTTTTCACGAAGCGCAAGGACGCGCCCGAAAAGCCGGAGCGTACGCTCGTGGAGCAGACGCTCGTGGAGTTGAAGGGGCGTTTTCGCGGCGACGATTCGGAGGCCGTGCTGCAACTCGCGCTTGCGGGTTGCGGCGTGGCGTTGCTGCCCACGTGGCTTGTCGGAACAGCTCTGCGCGACGGGCGCCTCATCCATGTGCTCGGCGATTGGGAAGCGCGCACCGCGCGTGCCGAACCGGCGATCTGGGCGGTTTATCCGCCGAAGAAAATCGTATCGTCGAAAGTTCGTGCGTTTGTCGATTTTCTCGCCGAAGTGATCGGCGAGCCGCCGTACTGGGACGACGGTCTTGACGTCTGAACGATGCGCCTTAATGCGCGAAGCGGATATCGAGCGTACGCAAGTAGGTTTGCAGACCGGCGTCCTGGATCGGAATCACGTAGGCGTCGCCATCGGATTCGTTGAAATGCGCATGCCAGTATCCCGGCGGCGTGACGAACGCCATCCCAGGCTCCCAATCCACCCGCGTCGGGTTTGAAATCCTGCCGTTCTCGTCCAGCTCGGTGCCGACCAGCGTATAACAACCCGCCTGACATCCCGCGATGAAATCAAGTGCAATCGATTGATGCCGGTGCGGCTTCTGCTCCGAATTGGGCGTCACGACGCCGAACATCGCCCAGAGGGTGTGAGTCACCGTCCTCGTCTGCGGGAAATTGACGTTGCCGAGCAGCACACTGATGCGGTTGCGCCGGGCGGCGTTCGCGTCCTCCCGGACCTTCTTCAACTCGGCCTGCGCCCGCGCCGCCGGATAAAGCGTCGCGGCGAAACGTGGTTGCACCGACGTCACGCCGAGATAGGTCAGCAGAGGCGCATCGTTTACGTAGTAGAGCGTGGCGGTGATGTCGGAACGAAGACTCGCGGATTCGCCGCCCGGCAGCGTGAAGAAGTCGCCCTGTGCGAACGGGAAATTCACCGCACCTTGCGTGACATGCCCGGCGCCGCTGATCACGTAACACACCAGCGATGTCGCTGTCTGCGCGAGCTTGAGTTCATCGCGGGCGTTGATGCGCACGAAGTTCGCGCTGAGGCTTGGACCCGTCGCAGGGCTCGGGCAGTTCAGCTCAGCGGACAAGTCGAGCGGCACGATGCGGCTCTCGCCATCCGCATAAAGCGCAGGCGAGAAGTTGCGGAACGGCACACGCGAGATGAGCTTTGCGCCAACAGGATTCGCTGACGACGTGTATTCGAAGTACTGCGCGTCATCGGTCGCGGGCGATGCTTCGGCGAGCGTGGCGGGGGATGTCCTGTTCAACATGGTGAGCTCCTTGCAAGTGGCGTTCAATGGGGTAACGCCACTTTAAGGAAGGGATGGCCGGCGCAGAAGCGCCTTGCATCGAAATCACCTTTGCGTAAAAGGGGGTATGGAAGACGCGACGGTCCTGGGACCGCTCAGGCTTCTGCGCATTTGGCCCCAATCTGCTGCGCCATACGCGCGATCGCGACGCAGATGCGTTTCTCGCGCCGGGCATCCATGCGCCCCGTCGGCACACTCGTGCTGACAGCGAGCCGCTTGCCGTGCGGCGTCTCCCCTACGTACGCCGCGAAGCAGGTGAGCCCTGCCGCCGCTTCTTCGCATTCGCTCGCAAGCCCCGTCTCCCGGACCCGCGCAAGTTCACGCAGCAAGGTGGCGCGTCGCGTGATGGTGCGCGGCGTGGCGGCCGTGAGCCTGTCGGGCAGGAGTTGGAGCAGTTGGTCATCGGGCAGCGTCGCCAGCAAGGCCTTGCCTAGCGCGCACGAATGCGCCGGCAGCCGCGACCCGAGATCCGATACCAGCCGTACCGCCCGGCGTGAATCTTCCCGCGCGATATACACCACGTCGCGGCCATCGAGCGTGGCGAGTTGCACGACTTCGTTGTGCGTCGCAACGAACGCCGCCGCCTGCGACCGGAACGCCGCCTGAAAGCCATCGTGGCGAACGAAGGCGCTCCCCAACTCGAACAGCTTCACGCCGATGATGTAGCCATCGCCCCGCTTCTCGATCCAGAACTGGCGCTCGAGCGAGTCCAGCAGCAAATACAAGGTGCTGCGCGATAAACCCGTGGCCTCGTGCAGCGCGGACGCTCGCACGGGCGTTCGCGCGTTGGCGAGGACCTCGAGCACGTCGTTGGCGCGTCGCAGCGCGGGCACTTCGTAGACGCGTTCGGCGGTATCGTTTTTCATCTGATGGGGATGGTTTTTTGTCCAACAGGTTGGAATTATCTACAACATAATGGACAACTCGATACCCCGATAATACGATCAAGGCCCTGATTTCCACCAGCCCGGACACTATTTATGGCTTCGATTTCCCCTTCCGCATGCCTTCCTGACGATCTCGACCGTGCAGTGCTCATTGGACGCGTGTGGCGCCCGGCGCCTGTCAATGGCCCATCGGTGGTCTGCGTTCGCAATGGCCAGGTCATCGATATCACACACATTGCGCCGACCACGGCCGATCTCTTCGAACGTACCGATGCACTCGATATCGTCCGCAATGCCGAAGGCGAATCCCTGGGTTCGATCGAGGACATCGTGCGAGCGAGCTTCGATCCGCAAGCCACCGGCGTCAAATTGCTCGCGCCGTGCGACGTGCAGGCCGTGAAAGCATGCGGCGTGACCTTCGCGGTCAGCCTTCTCGAACGCGTAATCGAGGAGCAGGCCGGCGGCGACGCCAGCAAGGCCAAGGAAGTGCGCGAGACCATCAACACGCTGATCGGCGCGGATCTTTCGAAAATCGTGCCGGGTTCGGAAAGCGCGGAAAAGCTGAAGGCGGAACTCGAGCGCCGCGGCGCGTGGTCCCAATACATGGAAGTCGGCATTGGGCCGGACGCCGAGGTGTTTTCCAAATCGCAGCCGATGTCATCTGTCGGACTTGGCGCGGATATCGGGCTTTATCGGACGTCGATGTGGAACAACCCCGAGCCGGAGATCGTGCTGGCCGTGAACAGCGCAGGGAAGATCGTCGGCGCGACGCTCGGTAACGATGTGAACCTGCGCGACATCGAAGGCCGCAGCGCACTGCTGCTCGGCAAGGCGAAGGACAACAACGGGTCATGCGCGATCGGTCCGTTCATTCGCCTCTTTGACGGCCAGTTCACACTCGATTCCGTCCGCCAGGCCAGCGTCTCGCTGCGGATCGAAGGCGCCGACGACGGTTTCACGCTCGATGGCATCAGCCACATGAGCGAAATCAGCCGCGACCCCGCCGACCTCGTCGAGCAGACGATCGGGGCGCATCACCAGTACCCGGACGGTTTGATGCTGTTCCTCGGCACGATGTTCTCGCCGATCAAGGATCGCGACACCCCGGGTGGCGGTTTTACTCACCACATGGGCGACGCCGTGACAATCTCGGCGCCCGCACTCGGCGCGCTGGTGAACACCGTGCGCCGCTCGGAAGAGATCACGCCGTGGACGTTCGGCGTCCGCGCGCTGTATACGAATCTGGCAGCACGGGGGATCGCGCTGGACCAGAAATGAGGCTTGGACAAGCTGCCAGCACGCGCGTTACTACGAAGGGCGCGGGTTTTTATCGATAGTCGAGGGTAACGCAGCTTCCGTCGCCGTCTGCGGTCGTGTGCTGTTCGCCGAGTCGTCCCCGCCTGACGATGCGCCTTTCGCCTTTTCGGCCTGGGCGTAATCGTTGCCTTCCATCGGTGTTGCAGGGCGCTGTGGCGCGTCCGTTCCTTCAGTATCGGGCGTATCCACTCTTGCATCGGGCTCGTGCAACGGTGCGTCGGGCTGACGTACACCCTGATGAGCATCACCGCCCGTTGCGGCGCCACCCGGCAAGTTGCCGATGGATCCACCCCCGCTTGCGCCTGAACCACTGTTGCCTAACGGCTTGCCGCTATTCTTCTCGCGTTCTGTCTGGGTCATGATGCGTTCCTGTCCGTTTGCCGTGGTCAATACTGACAGCAAGTCACATTCCACTACCCGGCGCCGGCTTTCGTCACTTCCGCGGATTCATCGGAGACGTTACCCTAAGCACCTGAAGCAGATGTCTCGTGTGAACCGTCGCCTTACGCTCAACACCATGCCAGTTTACGATTACGAATGCCCGGAATGCGGCCAGTTCGAAACCGCTCGACGTATTGCCGAGCGCAATGACGCGACCGCTTGCCCTCAGTGTGGGATGACCGCGCAGCGAGTAATGGTCGGTGCGCCGTCGTTGTCAGGCGAGACGCCCGAGCCTGGCGGGGGGTACGGGATGCGGCACATGGGTGGGTGCGCGTGTTGCCGGTAAGGTCGTGAGCCTCATCGTCTTCTTAAGATCGCAGCAGGACGGGCAGTGTCGAGTTGAGAGTCGCACCATATCTCAGCCCACACGCGTGCGTAGTTGATCGCTTGTAAAGGCGTCGGAAATGGCTTCGAAGTGCACGAATTGAAAGGATCGTCGCCACCATTCGATACGCGCCATACCGACACGCTCCCGGCATAGTTGCCATCACCGGGCACGGCGGCACACTCGATGTTGAACCCGCGATATTCAAATTGCATGCGCCCTCCGTCCGTTCTTTTTCGTCTTGGACAGGGTTGCCAAGTAGTTTCGAGACGTACTCAGCGGCTCCGATTCAAATGGATGTCGCTACGTTTGCGCTTGGAAAGCAATATATGAAAAGCACTCCCGATCTTGCATTCTGCTTTCTTTAACGGATGGAAGCGTCCGATAAGAATGATCACATTCAGTGGCTTTCGTACATTGCATTGTCGGAATGCGCGCATCGGACAGTGTCTGCTTTTTAGATGTCGTCGAAGCGGCAGAAAACCGCGCAGCTTATCCTGGACGAGGTCCGAATGAGACTGCCGGTCGCGCAAAGCGCACCGGAACGCCTGTGCCTCATACAAAAACGCCGCTCGCTCGTCGCCGTTGTACGTCGACAGTGAACGAGCGGCTATTGCGTGGTTTCGGAAGCGGCGTGTCAGCACAAGTGAAGGAATCCTAGCCGCAGTCCAGATGCGACCGCGGGACTTGCCATTTACCGGACAGCCGCTTCGTCACCCATTGACGGATAGTCGATATATCCTTTCGCATCGCCTCCATACATGGTGGCCTGATCCGGCTCGGTGAGCGCGGCGCCTGCCTTCAGGCGTTCAACAAGATCCGGGTTCGAAATGTACGGACGACCGAACGCGATAAGGTCGGCACGTTTTGTGGCCAATGTCGATTGTGCGAGCGCCTTGTCATAACCATTGTTGGCCATGAACAAGCCGTCGAAAGCCCGACGCAATACTTGCAGGTCAAATGCACCTGGAACGTCGCGAGTACCGCCGGTTTCACCCTCTATGACATGGAGATAAGCCAGCTTCAGCGCGTTGATCTTTTCAACGACATAGGTGTAAAGCGGCTCCGGATTGGTATCCGAAATATCGCCGAAGCTGCTCAGTGGAGAGATTCGCACACCGACCCTGTCGCCGCCCCATACACCGACCACGGCGTCAGCCACTTCGAGCAGGAGCCTGGCCCGGTTCTCGATCGAACCGCCATACTGGTCGGTGCGTCGATTTGTCTTGTCGCGCAAGAACTGGTCTAGCAGATAGCCGTTGGCGGCGTGAATCTCCACTCCGTCAAAACCTGCTGTCTTCGCATTCTGCGCGGCCGTTCGATATTGCTCGACAATACCCGGCAGTTCTGACGTTTCCAGCGCACGCGGTGTGACGAGCGGCACGAAACCGTCGTTGGTGAAAGCCTGCCCCTCGGGTTTTACCGCTGAGGGTGCGACCGGCAATGCATTATCCGGCTGGATGGAAGGATGCGAAATACGTCCGACGTGCCACAGTTGGAGGTACATCCGGCCACCTTTGTCGTGAACCGCATCAGTGATGCGCCTCCAGGCTTTAACCTGTTCGTCGTTGTAGATGCCCGGTGTGAAAACATAACCTTTGCCTTGCGGCGAGATCTGAGTCGCTTCGGCAATGATCAAACCGGCCGACGCACGTTGCGAATAGTATTCGATGGCGAGTTCACTCGGTACATCGCCCTCTTTCGCGCGACTGCGAGTGAGAGGAGCCATCACAATGCGGTTGGGCAGCGAGAGCGGCCCCAGTTGAACGGGTTCGTAGAGATAGTCGTCGATAGCGGCATTGCTGGTTTCTTTCGTCATGCTATTCCTATCGGTGAATGAATTCGGCTGCGCCTGGCGAAATCCATGCCATATAAAGGCAAGAGGAGATGCGGTCTCAAATGGTAAAGCAAGAATCGGCTGCCCGCTTTTTCGCCAGCGACCCCTCTCATCGGAAGGCGTCGCCCAAATGCGAAAACCGCGCTGACACAGCGCGGTTTGAAATGTACAGGGAGACTTATCGGCGACGACAATTTGACTTTGCCCCGCCTAAAAGCGCCGAGAAAGCAAAGTATGGCCGATCGTGCGGTCAAGCATGCCCCCCAGGAGGGTATGCGATGCTTAACGGCAAATGGAAGTAGCGTGAAACGCTCGGGAATCCTGGTGGGCCGGGTGGGATTCGAACCCACTATCGGTCGATTATGAGTCGACAGCTTATACCAATTAAGCTTCCGGCCCTTTGTGCAGCGGAACGCAGATCAACACTGCCGTAATCACGAACTTCGTTCGTAACACACTCGCGAAGGTCTGCGAGTTTGCCTTGAAACGAGCCATAAAACAAGCGGGGCGGCCCAACCTGGACCGCCCCGCTCAGGTGCTTCATTCACGCCTCGACCATCAATTCCCTTCCAGGAACGACTTCAGCTTGTCCGAACGGCTTGGATGACGAAGCTTGCGCAGCGCCTTCGCCTCGATCTGGCGAATCCGTTCGCGGGTGACATCGAACTGCTTGCCGACTTCTTCAAGCGTATGGTCCGTACTCATCTCGATACCAAAACGCATGCGCAGCACCTTCGCTTCGCGCGGCGTCAACGAATCGAGCACGTCCTTCACGACGTCGCGCATGCTGGCGTGCAGCGCGGCATCCGCCGGGGCGACCGTATTCGTGTCTTCGATAAAGTCACCCAGATGCGAGTCGTCGTCGTCCCCGATCGGCGTTTCCATGGAGATCGGCTCCTTCGCGATCTTCATGATCTTGCGGATCTTGTCTTCCGGCATTTCCATCTTCTCGGCGAGCGTTGCCGGATCCGGCTCAAGACCGGTTTCCTGCAGGATCTGCCGCGAAATACGGTTCATCTTGTTGATCGTTTCGATCATGTGAACCGGAATCCGGATGGTGCGCGCCTGGTCGGCAATCGACCGCGTGATGGCCTGGCGAATCCACCATGTGGCGTAAGTCGAGAATTTATAACCACGACGGTATTCGAACTTGTCCACCGCCTTCATCAGGCCGATGTTGCCTTCCTGGATCAGGTCAAGAAACTGCAGCCCGCGGTTCGTGTATTTCTTGGCAATCGAGATTACGAGACGCAAGTTCGCTTCCGTCATTTCGCGCTTGGCCTGACGCGCCTTCAGTTCGCCGGCCGCCATCTGACGGTTGGTTTCCTTCAGGTCCTTCAACGGCAACACAACCCGCGCCTGCAAGTCGAGCAGACGTTGCTGCTGTTCGCGAATCGCGGGAACGTTACGCGCCAGGATCACGCTGTAGCCATGATTCTCGGCAACGACCTTCTCCGACCATTCGAGATCCGTCTCGCTACCCGGGAAACGCGCGATGAACTCGGCCCGCGGCATGCCGCATTTATCGACAACGGTATGCAGGATCTGACGTTCCACCTGACGTACTTCGTCCACTTGCGCGCGCAGCGTGTCGCACAGGCGCTCAACGGTACGTGCGGTAAAGCGGATGGTCATCAGCTCGCTCTGAATGGCTTCCTGCGCCTTCAGATAAGCCTTCGACTTGTAGCCTTCCTTCTCGTAAGCGCGGCGCATCTTGTCGAACCACTCGCTGATGAGCGAGAATTTTTCGAGCGATGCACGCTTGAGCGCTTCCAGTTGCGCGGCGTTGGCGTTCGCCTGAGCAGTGGTTTCGTCGACTTCTTCCTCGTCTTCGCTGCTTTCGTCGGCTTCCTCTTCGTCCTCGCTTTCAATGGCTTCCGCTTCCTGCTCGGAAAAACCATCGGCGTCGGCGGCGTTCGGGTCGATCAGACCGTCCACCAGTTCGTCAACCCGCGTTTCTTCGTTCTGCACACGCTCGGCCATCGCGAGAATATCCGCGATGGTCGTCGGGCACGCCGAAATGGCCATCACCATGTGCTTGAGGCCATCTTCAATGCGCTTCGCGATCTCGATTTCGCCTTCGCGCGTGAGCAGCTCGACTGTGCCCATTTCGCGCATGTACATGCGCACCGGATCGGTCGTACGGCCAAATTCGGAATCGACAGTGGACAGTGCGACTTCGGCCTCTTCCTCGACCTCGTCATCCGACGATGCGGCCGGCGCGTTGTCGTTGAGCAGCAGCGTTTCAGCGTCCGGCGCCTGTTCGTAGACCGCCACGCCCATGTCGTTGAACGTGCTGATAATCCCTTCGATCGCTTCCGTTTCCGTGAAGTTGTCGGGCAGGTGATCGTTGATTTCCGCGTAGGTCAGGAAGCCGCGTTCCTTGCCGAGCTTGATCAGCGCGCGCAGTTTCGCACGGCGCTCCTCGAGCTCTTCAACCGTACCGGGCGCGCTGGAGGCGAACGCGTCCTTCAACAGCGCTTTTTCCTTGGCACGCCGGTCGCGCGCCTTGACCTTCTCGACCTTGACCGGAGGCGCGGCTACGGCATCCGCTGCGGGCACCGCAGGATCGGCCTGGACGTTTTGCGCGTTTTGCGTTGCGTCGTCATCGACGGGTACTTCGTTCAGCTTTTTCGTCATGGAGTTCGCCGTACCGGCATTAGTCTCGACTCGCGGCTGCTGGACGACAGCCGATGGAACCGTGGATACTGAATGTGTGCGCGCTGCCTCGTCCTGCGTCGACACGACTTTCCGGGCATTACGCCGTCCGGGGTCCTGCGCCGGACCTCGCTTCACGACGCGCATGCGAGCCTGCTTCGACTCCTGCTTCGTGACGCGTTTCCGGCCCGCATTAGCAGCCGCTTCCGTTGCACTCGCTTGCTTGCCGGCCGAACTTCCGGCCTTCTCCGCTTCGCCCGCCGCATCCGACTGGCCGGAAATGCTGCCGGCCCGACTTGTCGACTGACCCAGCGTTTTTTTGCCTGGCGGCCTGACGGCTTTCGCCGCTCTGGCCGGCCCTGCACTCACTGCCGATGCAACCGAGCCTTGCTTCCTGGTGCTCAATTCAGTGCCCGGTTGACTGCCTGACTGACTACTTGAAGCAGACAAACCGGAAGGTGACTTGACGGCTGACGCGCGGTGTCTGGACGCTCCGGAGGAAGGAACTGACCGGCTTTGGGCCACTGCCCGTTTCGACTCGTTAGAGCCGCGTGCCGTTGTTTTCTTCCCGCTAGCAGTCTTAACCATGCGTGCCTCACCTCTTTTTCGCAAATGAGCACAAAAGTCAAAAAAACAACTTGCTGAAAACCTTTAATTGTAGCATGCGTTATTTACACCTCCCGACTTACCCCGCGTGCAGCCTTGATTTGAGCAGCTTTAACCGATAACTCCGAGAATTCGGCAATTTCTTCTGCGGTCAGGCTGGCCTGCTGCGCCAGTTGATCCAGCCGATTCCTATAGCTGTCATGCCGGAGTTTGACAACGGTTGCTTGTAGTTCCTCTGCCAAAAGCTTTTTCTGCTCCTGCACACGCTCGTTGGCAGACTCGTCAGCGGGGTCCCGCATCAGCAGGTCACGTACATTTTCATCATAGGCGAGAATTTCCTGGAAGATATCCTCGTAAGTCGGGGCGTTTGCGGCGTTGCGCAACAGATCCGACAACATCTGGAACTCCGCAGTCTCGCCCAGCTCCCGCGCATGTCCGATCACCTCGCTGAATAATTCGCCGTGTTCGGTCATGGTCACGAGCGACTGCTCGCTTTCGTGATCGAGCGTTTTATAAATCGATGGATACATCACCAGATTGCGCAACGCACGTTGTTCATGCCCTTTGACGCGACGCCGCTCGCTCTTCGGCAACGCGGCCCGGGCAACTGCCGCGGCGCGCGAATCGATGTCGCACAATGCAGCAATTTCACCAAACGGCGTATTCAGCCGATCGGCCAGCATGTGCAGGATCTGCACGCGCAGCGCGTTGGGTGGAAGCGCCTGCAGCAGCGGTTTGGCATCGAACAGCGCCTTCGCGCGGCCTTCCGGCTGGTCGAGCTCCTTGTCGTTCAAAATCTCGTTGAGCAGGAATTGCGACAGCGGCATGGCGCGATCGACCTGTTCACCAAAACCGTCCGTACCGAACTCGCGCACGTAGCTGTCCGGATCGTGCTCTTTTGGCAGGAACAGGAAGCGGATGGTGCGGTTGTCGGCGGCGTGCGGCAAACATGCTTCGAGCGCGCGACGCGCGGCGCGACGGCCAGCGGAATCGCCATCGAAGCTGAACACGACCGTTTCAGTCTGACGAAACAGCTTTTGAACGTGGACCGGCGTGCAGGCCGTCCCGAGCGTGGCGACCGCATTCGCAAACCCGAGTTGCGCGAGCGCCACCACGTCCATATACCCTTCGACGACCAGTGCGTAGCCAAGTTCGCGGATGGCCAGACGTGCTTCAAACAAACCGTACAACTCGCTGCCCTTGCTGAACAGCGGCGTTTCCGGCGAGTTAAGGTACTTGGGTTCGCCGCCGTCGAGCACGCGTCCCCCAAAACCGATCACGTTTCCCTTCACATTGCGGATGGGAAACATCACGCGTTCGCGGAAGCGGTCGTACCGGCGGGACTGGCCCTGGTTGTCGCTTTTTTCGCTGACGATGATCAGGCCCGCTTCCACCAGGTTGTCGTTCTTGTAATCGGGAAACGCGCTTTCCAGGTTCTGCCAGCCGTCCGGCGCGTAACCCAGCCCGAACCGCAATGCGATTTCGCCGGTGAGACCGCGTTTTTTCAGATATTCGATGGCGTTAGGCGCCCCGCGCAATTGCTTCCTGTAGAAGTCACAGGCGGTTTGCATCACTTCCGTCAACGCGACGCTGACCGCCTTGCTTGGCGCAGGCGAATAGCCTTCGCCAGATCCGCCCGAGAGCCGCGAGGGTTCCTGCGGAACCGTCAAGCCGACTGATTGGGCGAGTTCCTGTACGGCTTCCGGAAAGGTCAGCGCCGTGTGCTCCATGAGAAAGCTGATGGCCGTGCCGTGCGCGCCGCAGCCGAAGCAGTGATAGAACTGCTTGGTCGGGCTGACCGTGAACGAGGGACTTTTCTCGTTATGGAACGGGCACAGGCCCATGAAGTTCGCGCCGCCCTTCTTCAACTGGACGAACTTGCCCACCACGTCGACGATATCGACGCGGTTCAGCAAGTCCTGAAGAAACGAATGCGGAATCACTTAGTAAGTCTTTTGCTGAGTCTTTATGAGAAGCTTTATTTGGCGAGCGCCGCTTTTACCAGACCCGACACCGCCGTCATGTCGGCGCGTCCGGCCAGCTTCGGCTTCAGCACGCCCATCACCTTGCCCATGTCCTGCGGACCCGCCGCGCCCGTTGCCGTCACGGCAGCCTGGATCTCGGCGTTGATGTCATCGGCTGATAATTGTTCCGGCATGTAGGCCGACAACACGCCCAGTTCGGCTTGTTCCTTCGCAACCAGGTCGTCGCGTCCGGCTGTCTGGAACTGGCTGATGGAATCCTTGCGCTGCTTGATCATCTTGTCGATCACCGCCGTGATCGCTGCGTCGTCCAGTGTGATGCGCTCATCGACTTCGCGCTGCTTGATCGCCGCGAGCAGCAGCCGGATGGTCCCGAGGCGCTCCGTTTCGCGGGCGCGCATTGCGGTTTTCATGTCGTCGGTGATCTGGTCTTTAAGGCTCATTGCTTGGGACTCTGCTGATGCTGTGTTAAGAATTCTGCCGTTCATGGCTCAATGCAAAAACCCGCTTGAGAGGGTTTCCTCAAGCGGGATCATGAACCAGGGTGTTTCGAGTACTTTTGAAACCGGCCGGCGTGGCGCTGTGCGCCTGCCAGCGTGTTTTGGGAAGGGATCGAATTGTTTTTCATGGATCACCGCCCCGATTGCACTCTTTTGAGTTGCGCCGATTGTCGCTACTAACGAGGCAGTATAGCAGGTCGAAAACAGGTTTTCTAAGCCAGAAGCGGGCTTGATCCATCTTGCAAATCATCGGCTAAAACCATGCTGGTCATGGGTTTGGGGCCTGCTTGAACGTTTCAGGCACGAACCTGCTCGGCCGCCGCCTTCCCCGCCGCCACCGCGGACGCCCACGCCCACTGGAAGTTGTATCCGCCGAGCCAGCCGGTGACATCGACGGCCTCGCCGATGAAATACAAACCCGCGACCCGCGCGCTCATCATCGTTGCCGACGAAAGCTCGCGCGTGTCCACACCGCCGCGGGTGACTTCGGCTTTCCGGTAGCCTTCCGTGCCGTTTGGCGTCAGTGTCCAGCGCGACAGCGATTCGCCGATCTGACGCAGGGTTTTATCGGAGACGTCGGCAAGACGCGAATCCGCCGGCACGCGCTGGACGTCGAGCCAGGTCTGGGCAAGCCGCGCCGGAACGCGTTCCGCCAGGAACGTACCGACCTGTTTGCGCGATTCACGCTTGGCGGCAAGCAGATCGCCGGTCGCATCCACGCCCGGCAGCAGGTCGATGCAAATCGGCTCCGACGGGTTCCAGTAGCTCGAAATCTGCAACACGCCCGGCCCCGACAAACCCCTGTGCGTGAGCAGCAGATCCTCGGAGAATTCCGTGCGCTGGCGGCCCGTGCCGGCGCTCAGTTCAACGGGTACGGACAGCCCGGATAGCGCCGCGAACGGCTCCCAGTCGGCCGGTGCGAAGGTCAGCGGCACGAGGGCGGGACGGGTATCGATGAGCTTGTGGCCGAACTGCTTCGCCACACGATACGCAAAATCCGTCGCGCCGATTTTCGGTATCGACAGGCCGCCGGTCGCGACAACGAGCGCCGCGCACGACATCGCGCCCGCGGTCGTTGCAAGCGTGAAGCGGGCGCCGTCGTGACTGATGGTATCGATTCCGACCGGCCGGCGCCACGTCACGCCGCCCGTGTCGCATTCGCTCTTCAGGACCTGGATGATCGATTCGCTGGAGTCATCGCAGAAAAGCTGGCCTTTGTGTTTTTCGTGCCACGCCACGCGATGCCGCCTGAGCAGCGCGAGAAAATCCTGAGGCGTATATCGGGCGAGCGCGGAGCGGCAAAAATGCGGATTCGCCGATAAAAAATTCGCCGGCCCGGCGTTGATATTCGTGAAGTTGCAGCGCCCGCCGCCCGAGATGCGGATCTTTTCAGCGAGCCGTTCGGCATGGTCGATCAGCACCACGCGGCGGCCGTTTTGCGCGGCCACGGCGGA
>NZ_JBSIPA010000670.1:0-2540 GCF_053574605.1 Caballeronia sp. M23-90
GCAACGGCAAGGCAAGTGCGGCGCCGGTCAAGGTAACGCGTGTCGCCGAGAAAGCCAGCGCGCCTGCGAAAGGCAGGCCGGCAGTGGCGGTATCGAAAAGTACGAAGACCGTCGAGAAAAAGAAGAAATAATACGTTGTCCACGCGGTCAAGAATCCACGCCGTCACCAAGGTGACGGCGTTTCCATTTGGGCCGGCAAGTTAAACTTCCGCTTCAATTCCAAAAAAAGCCCTGCGCTGCACATGACGTCATCCGTTCGTCTTCGCGTGTTTTTCCTGTTCTCGGCCGGTTACTTCGTCTCGTACGTGTTCCGCGGCGTGAATCTGGGCTTCGCGCCGTATATCACACACGATCTGGGGCTGTCGGGCGCCGATCTCGGCTTGCTGACATCGCTGTATTTTCTCGGCTTCGCGGCCGCGCAGATTCCCGTGGGCATGTTGCTCGACCGGTTTGGGCCGCGCCGTGTCACCGCCGGCATGCTGCTGTTCGCGGCTCTCGGGATCGGTGTGTTTGGCGCGGCGCGGGGTATCGGCGGGATGATGCTTGGGCGCCTGTTGATCGGCGTGGGCGTGTCCGTGTGCATGAGCGCGGCGTTCAAGGCGCTCGCCCAGATCCTTCCCGTTGCGCAATTGCCGATGGTCAACGGCTTTGTCATGGCAGTCGGCGGTCTTGGCGGCGTGGTGGTCGGCTCGCCGCTCGCATGGACGCTGGGCGTGACCGACTGGCGTCACATCTGCTTTGGCCTCGTCGTGATGACGCTCGCCGTGGCCGCAGCGATCTTCCTGTTTGCACCTGAACACCGTGATGACGGGCATCGAAAAGCGGACATGCTCACCCAGTTCAAGGGCACGTGGCACATCTTGCGCAGCGGCGCGTTCTGGAAGATCGCATCGTTTTCGGTGGTGACGCAGGGCGTTTTCTACGCCATGCAGTCGCTCTGGATCCGACCTTATCTGCTCGATGTCATGGGCCTCAGCGCCCACTATGCGGCTGTGCTGGTATCGGTGCTCGGTATTGCGATGATGATCGGCTGCGTCAGTTTCGGCGCGGCGGCGCGGAGTCTGGCAAGGCGCGGCATCACGGTTTACGCGTTTTGCGGCTTCGGCATGGGACTGTTCGTGCTTGTCCAGGTACTGATGTTCATGCGCGCGCCAATCCCTCCCGCGTTGCTGATTGCGTGCTACGGCATTTTCGGCGGCACGGGCATCTTGAGCTACGCCGTGATGGCTGAATATTTCCCGACACACATGATCGGCCGCGCGCACAGCACGCTGACGCTGGTCTTGTTCATCCTGATCTTCGGCCTGCAAGTGGGCATTGGCGCGATGCTCTCGCACTGGCCTGTGCAAGCGGGTCACTATCCGGTCGCCGCGCACTTGAGCGCATGGGGCGGGTTGATCGCGATGCAGATCGCAAGCGCGATCTGGTACGTGCTGCCAAGCAGCGTTCTTGAAAAGCGCGGGGGCGTGGTCTCCTGAGTCGGAGAAGGCCGCCGGGCGTGGTTTGCAGCTCCAAGCCTGGAACGCGTCTTGCGTGCGGCACGTCTCAAATTTGGAGGGAAGGGCTATTTCGGGCTATAATTCGAAGGTTTGAGCAAATCAACCTACACCCTAGCGCCTACCTCCCACTCACCGTTCATCCGCCGCGCTTGAGGCCCGATACGCGCAACCCGCCTGACGCACGATCCGCCCTTCTTCAGACTGAAGGTGCATCGGCAGAAAAAGGCGAGTGATGCGCCAACGCCTTGAAACGCGATGCGGGTCTGCACGCGCCACGTACAAGGCCGCGCGCGATCCCACGGTCGGATGACAGGTCGGCAACAGGGTGTTCCCAAGGAGCCTCCCGTGTTGCCGTCATTCTCTCCCGCAATCCTCGCACTCGCCGACGGCACGGTCTTTCGTGGTCACTCGATCGGCGCGTCCGGTCACACGATCGGCGAAGTGGTGTTTAACACCGCTATCACCGGCTATCAGGAAATCCTGACTGATCCGAGCTACGCCCAGCAAATCGTCACGCTGACGTACCCGCATATCGGCAATGTCGGCGTGAACGCTGAAGATGTCGAATCCACCAAAGTCCATGCCGCCGGTTTGATCATCCGCGATCTGCCGGTGCTCGCATCGAATTTTCGTTCCGAACAATCGCTTGCCGATTATCTGAAAGCCGAAAACGTCGTTGCGATTTCCAATATCGATACTCGCAAGCTCACGCGCATCCTGCGTGACAAGGGTGCGCAAAACGGTTGCATTCTTGCTGGTGACGACGAAGTCAAAGCGCTCGAACTCGCGCGCTCGTTTCCGGGTTTGTCGGGCATGGATCTCGCAAAAGTCGTCTCCACGAAAGAGAAGTACGAGTGGACGCAATCCGAATGGAAGCTGGAAAGCGGTTACGGCGAGCAGAAAGCGCCGCAATACCGAGTGGTCGCGTTCGACTACGGCGTGAAGTACAACATCCTGCGCATGCTCGCGGAGCGTGGTTGCCACGTCACCGTGCTGCCGGCTGAAGCCACCGCCGCCGACGCGCTCGATGAATTCACGGGA
>NZ_JBSIPA010000671.1:0-2536 GCF_053574605.1 Caballeronia sp. M23-90
TGGATTTGAACTTCCGCGTCGGGGCTCGCAAGCTCATGCTGGCTCACGACGAAATCGGGCCCAATGGGCAGGTGGGCACTCATGACCCGAACGCGCTCGGCCCATCCATTATTGGTCATCGGCGGACAGGACGCCCGACATCGTCAGGGCGTTGGTTCCCTGGACCGTCAGGCCGCCCGCTTGCAAGGTCGCATCGTTCGCGACGTTCAGGCCGCCCGAGTTCGCCTGGATCGTGCCCCCCGCCGACGTAAGCGCGCCGCTGCCGAACGACGCGTTGTCGTTGAATCCGGCGACGCCGCCGGCAAGCGTCGTGTCGGCCAGACCGCCCAAAGGGCCGTTCAATGTCCACGTGCCGCTATTGACCTTCAAATGCTGGAAGTCGATATACGTCCCGCTTGCAACCGTCCCCGTCCCAGTGGTTCCCGCGCCTGTACCCGTGGCCGTGTTCTGGAGCACGAGTGTGTTGTTGCCGCCGAGACCGCCATCGACCACGCCGGTCGCGGCGAAACCAACGTTGATGCCCACTACGCCGAGTGAAAGTCCCAAGCCTCCGGACGCGTTGACCGACGAACCGGTCACGGCAGTGAAGGTGTTTGTGCTGCCTGCGCCCATCGAGACGCTGCCATTGATCGTCCCTGCATTGACGAAGGTGTTTCCCGTGCCCGGCGTGCCGGAAGCCTGCAAGCCGACGCGGCCTGTGATGAGTCCGGTACTTGTATTGACCACGTTGGTCTGGCCGCCACCAAAGACCGCGACCACTGGCGCATCCGATGGCAGCACGGCCGCATCGAGCAATGTCGATGCTCCGATGGTGCCCGAGTTACTGATATTGGTAACGCCGCCCGTGGTGTTCTGCACAGCGAGCGCCATGCCATTGAGGGTGGGCAGCGATACGTTGATCGATCCGCCCGTGCCGTTCATGTTGCCGCTATTGGTTACGTTGATCGTGCTCGCCGCACCGCCGTTTCCAATGACCGTGCCGCTCGACAGCACACCGATCAGGCCAAGCAAGCTCGGGTCGATAGTCCCCGCGTTATTGAGCGTCACATTGCTTCCGGTGAGGCTCATCGCCGTTCCGCCGACGCCAAGCAGCACGCCGGCCGACGCCCCTGGCAACATGTTGACCGTCAAGTTGTTCGCTGAATTGGCATACGAAATATTGGCAGCGCCAGTGCAGTTCACTGTCGCGCCTGTCGCTGTGCACGCGGCCCATGCTGCAGGATTGTCGCCAAGAAACAGGGCCGCTGTGGCCAATGCCATGACCATCGGCTTGGGAAAGCCGATACCTCTGATCTCGCCGGCCAGATTGCCTGAACCGCTTACCGATACATCTCGTGCGGAGGGTCCTTTGCAATTGCTTTTCGCCAATTCTGACGTAACGACATAAGCACCCTGGGACTTGCTCCAGACCACGCGATACACCTTGCTCATTGTTGCCTCGCTCTATTAGTTAGAGTGGATGACGCTTTGCAGATGCAGCGCCGATCGAATCCGCAAAAAACGCAGACGACACAAAGCCGCGCATTGAATACGCCGGTTTAAAGAAAAGATGTGCCCGGTTTTTATATGGACGTGTTTATCCGCGCCGCTCATTGGCGACAGCTTCAGGCCCGGTATCGTTTTATTTTCCGGCGCTAAACGCGAATTGCTCCGCGAGCGCGCAGCATCAAGCCCGCCATACGCATCTTCGCGCGATAGACGTGACTGGCCGTACGCTTACAACAGCGATTAAATGTGACATGGCGTGAAACCCTCGGTTCTCTCTCGTTCTCATATTTGGCTTTTTCAGCCTTTGTCTGGAGAATGACAAGCTTTACAAGATATTTCAACAAATATTTGTTATCGCTTGAACCGAGTATTTCGCCGCGTGAAGAGGGTCGAGCCGTAAACGGCTGATCGAAAAGGGTAAACCAGTTATTTGATTCAAACGAAGACAATTGAAAGAAGCGGATGGCAGAACGAGAACCCAGCTCAAGCAGTTAATTGAACATCGCGGCCGCGGAGTGCCAGTCATTTTTCTTGTTTGCTGCACCACAATTAAGGAAAAAACTAGTTGGCCGGAGCGGTGATTAATCCGTTCCGGCCGCAGAGTAAAGATCGGGAATATGGAATCTCGTTTCAAAAATGCCGCACTTTCTTTCGGGAATACGCACGGCATTTGTCTTGGTTAATTGCCTACCAGCTCACATCAGCGTCCAACGGATAAACCGGCCGCTGCACATTACCGAAATCAAACAAACTGAAATCCGAACTGGTCACGCCCCGGCTGTCGCATTCGACCAGACCCTTTGCTATCGGCACGAACACCGGACGGCAATACATCCGCGATTTAAGAATCAAGAAAGTGGCACGCCGTGGATCGATACCCACGCTTTCAAACACGCCGAGGTCCCACGGTTCGTGCGTGCGCTCGGTCAGGACGATCTTCGCGAGGCCGAGATCGAGCACCGCCGCCCGGCCCATATACGCGCGTTGTCCCGTGTAGGTCGGTCCGCTGATCACATACTCGCCATCGGTGAGCGCGCGCACGACGCCA